>JANMYI010000490.1:0-17747 GCA_031381955.1 Burkholderiales bacterium | reverse complement strand
GGCGCCGACCAGGGCCACGCGCTCGCCGGCGTGCAAGTTCAGGTTGACCTGGTCGAGTGACAGCACGGCACCAAAGTGCACGCTGCAATCGTGCAGCTTGATGTGCAGGCTGACGTGCAGGCTGGCGGCCACACCCGTCATGCCGCAGCGCCGCTGACGTGAGCCTGCCAGCGCTGCGCCAGCGCGATCAGGCCGTTCAGCGCCGCCACCACGCCCAGCAGCACGAGGCCCAGGCCCAGCGCCAGGGGCAGGTCGCCCTTGCTGGTTTCCAGGGCGATGGCGGTGGTCATGACGCGCGTGACGCCGTCGATGTTGCCGCCCACGATCATCACCGCGCCGACTTCGGCGATGGCGCGGCCGAAGGCGGTTAACAGCACCGTCAACAGGCCCATGCGTTCATGCACCAGCAGCGCCAGGGCGGTGACCAGCGGCCCGGCGCCCCATGAGCGCAGTTGCTCGCCATTGCCGCGCTCGGCGTCGGCCACCAGTTGGCGCGTGAGCGCGGCCACCACGGGCAGCACCAACAGCGTCTGCGCCAGCACCATGGCCGTGGGCGTGAACAAGATGCCCCACTCGCCCAGCGGCCCCGAGCGCGACAGCATCAGGTACACCACCAGCCCCACCACCACCGAGGGCAGCGCCAGCAGGGTGTTCAGCAGCAGCAGCACGGCGCGGCGGCCGGGAAAGCGCAGCACCGCCAACAAGGCGCCACCCGCCAGGCCGAAGACGGCCGCCAGCATGCAGGCGCTGCCGCTGACGGCCAGCGACAAGGCCACCACGCGGTACAGGCCGCCGTCGCCCTGGGTGATGAGGTGCAGCGCGGCGCCAAGGCTTTCCTGCAAGGCATTCATGAACGGCGTGACATTTCAGCCAACAGTTGGCGCGGCGGATTCTTGCCCACCGCGAGGTTCAACCCGGGGCTACAACGCGCAGCTGCGAAAGCCGCAGAACAGCTCGTCGCGCTGCGGCGCGGCAAAGCGCCGCGCCCTGGGGTGCAGCCAGCGTGAACGGGTCATCCACGAGCCGCCGCGCAGCACGCCCTGGGTGCGCGGCTCGGGCCAGCGGCCATAGCTGGTGGAGCGGCGCGCGGCGGCCGGGTAGGGCCGCGCGCTGCCGGCCACCCACTCGAAGACATCGCCATAGGCAAAGCCGCGCGAGCGGCCACCGCAGGCGGCGATTTCCCATTCCACCTCGGTGGGCAGGCGCCGGCCCGCCCAGCGGCACCAGGCCTCGGCTTCGAAGCGGCTGGCGTGGGCCACCGCCTGGGTCATGGGCAGGCGCTGCATCGCGCCCTGGCGCTGGGCCAGCACGGCGTCGCGCATCTGTTCCACATAGCGCGGCGCGCGGCGCTCGGTTTGTTGCAGCCATTGCCAACCGGCCTCGCCCCACAGGCGCGGGTCGTCGTAGCCGCCGTCGGCCACGAACTCGGTGTAACGCGCCCAACTCACGGCCTGGGCATCAATTTCAAATTCCGGCACCGCCACCTCGTGCACCCAGCGCTCATTCGCCGGCACCAGGCCGCCGGGCACCGAGCCCAGGGCAAAGTGCTGGGCCGCAAACCACAAGGGCTCGCGCTGGGCCCGCGCCGTGCGCTGGCCCCAGGGTGCATCGGGCAGGTTCAGTTGCAGGGCCTGCGCGGCGGCGGCCAGGGCCTCGCACAGCATGTCTTCATGGCGCAGGGCGGCGCGGTAGACGAACAAGGCGTCGTCATCGCGCGCCGCGCCGGCCAGCACGTCGAGCGTGGCTTCCAGCGTGTCGCTCAGGTAGGCGCGCAGGCCGGCTGGCGCAGGCAGCGTCAAGGCCCAGCGCTGGGCGCGGTGGTGCAAGCTGGGGTCGAACAGGCCGTCGGCGGCGCGCTCCAATGAGGGCAGGCGCATCGCCGCGGTGACGACGTTTTCACCGCGCTGGCGCTGGACGTTGCGCGACACCCAGTATTCCTGGAACCAGGCGGCGTGCCCCACCAGCCACAGCGGCGGCTCGACATCGGGGTGCGCCTTGAGCTTGCCCAGGTGGGGCTCGAACGCCGACAACCAGCGCAGCAGGTGGTTGCGCGAATCGATCAGCGCCAGCGACAGCAGATCGGCGCCCGCACTGCGAATGCGCAGCGGGTCGTGGATGGCTTGGGCCAGGTCGCTGCTCAAGGCGCGCAGCGATCAACCGCGTTCTATGCGCGCTTTGGCGCTGTGGTTGTGTATCGACTCGAAGTTCTCACCGTCGACGCTGTACCGCACCACCCGCGGATCGCGGTTCAGCGCCAGCGCCACGTCGCGCACCAGGTCTTCCACGAACTTGGGGTTTTCGTAAGCGCGTTCGGTCACCCACTTTTCATCGGCCCGCTTGAGCAGCGGCCACAGTTCGCTGGAGGCGTTTTCTTCGGCCATGCGCACCAGCTCATGCCATTCGATGGCTTGCAGCACTTCAACCCGGATGGTGACCAGGCTGCGCTGGTTGTGCGCGCCGTAGTCGGAGATTTCCTTCGAGCACGGGCACAGGCTTTTCACCGGCACGCCAACCTCGGCCCACAGCGTGGTCTGGCCGGCGCGGGTGTCGGCGATCCAGGCGCCTTGATAGTCGAGCAAGCTGGCGACGCCCGACACCGGCGCGCGCTTGCGCAGGAAGAAATCGAAGCGCGCCTGCACCCGCCCTTCACTGGCGCCCAGGCTGTGCAGCATCTGGGCGTGGCGCGTGCGCAGCGCGGTAGCGTCGAGCGGCGCGTCGTCGGCGTCGAGCCAGGCCACCAGGCGCGACATGTGGGTGCCTTTTTTCTCGGCCGGCAAGGCCACGTCGAGGTCCCACACCGCCGTGCAGTGCTGTACCACGCCGGCGACGCGCAATTGCAACGGATGGCGCACGCTCTTGATGCCCACGCGCTGAATGGCCAGGTGGCGTTCGTCGCGCTCGCTTTGCGTGTCGGGGATGTGCAGGGCGTCGGTCAGATTGGTCATGATTCAACTGTTCACAGCCGGGCGCACCACGCTCAGGCGCTGGCCGAAACGCTCCTGGATGGCGCGTTCAATACCGCCGGCATCGAGCCCGGCCAGGGCCAGCAACTTCGCCGGGTCGCCATGCTCGACGAACGCATCGCGCAGGCCGAGTTGCAGCAGCGGCACGGCCAGGCCGTGCGCGGCCAGGCATTCGCCCACCGCACTGCCGGCACCACCCATGATGCAGCCCTCTTCCACCGTGACCAGCGCGTCATGCGTGCGCGCCATCTCAAGCACCATGGCTTCATCAAGCGGCTTGACGAAGCGCATGTTGACCACGCTGGCGTCGAGCGCTTCAGCCGCGGCCAGCGCCGGGTACAGCACGGTGCCGAAGGCCAGGATGGCCACGCGCTGGCCCAATGCCGCACCGCCGCGCCCGACGCTGCGCCGCAGTTCGGCACGGCCCCAGGGCAGCTCGGTGAGCGCGGGCTCGATCTCAGCGCCCGCGCCGGCGCCGCGCGGGTAGCGCACGCACACCGGCTGCTCGCGCCTGAAGGCGCTGGTGAGCGCGCGGCGGCATTCGTTTTCATCGGCCGGCGTGAGCAGCGCCAGGTTGGGAATGCAGCGCACAAAGGCGATGTCAAACGCACCGTTGTGCGTGGCACCGTCGGCGCCGACGATGCCGGCACGGTCGAGCGCGAACACCACCGGCAGGTTCTGAATCGCCACATCGTGGATGAGTTGGTCGTAGCCGCGCTGCAAGAAGGTGGAGTAGATCGCCACCACCGGCTTGATGCCTTCGCAGGCCATGCCGGCGGCCAGGGTGACGGCGTGCTGCTCGGCAATGCCCACGTCGTGGTAGCGCTGCGGGAAGCGGCGGTGGAATTCGACCATGCCCGAGCCTTCACGCATGGCCGGGGTGATGGCCACCAGGCGCGGGTCGGCCTCGGCCATGTCGCACAGCCATTGGCCGAACACCTGCGTGAAAGTAGGCTTGCCGGGCTTGGCTTTCTTGAAGCCTTCGGCCGGGTCGAACTTGCCCGAGGCGGCGTGGTAAAGCACCGGGTCGGCCTCGGCCAGCTTGTAGCCCTGGCCTTTCTTGGTGACGATGTGAAGAAACTGTGCGCCGGGTTTGGCGCGCAGGTTTTCCAGCGTGGGGATCAATGAATCCAGGTCGTGGCCGTCGATCGGGCCGACATAGTTGAAACCGAATTCTTCGAAGATGGTGCCGGGCACGACCATGCCCTTGGTGTGCTCTTCAAAGCGCCGCGCCAGCTCGTACAGCGGCGTGTGCCGCAGCACGCTCTTGGCGCCTTCGCGCGCCGAGGCGTAGAACTTGCCACTCATCAGGCGCGCCAAATATTTGTTCAGCGCGCCCACCGGCGGGCTGATCGACATGTCGTTGTCGTTCAGCACCACCAGCATATCGGCCATCAACCCACCATGCGCCACGCCGCCGTTGTTCAAGGCCTCGAAGGCCATGCCGGCGGTCATAGCGCCGTCGCCGATCACGGCCACGCAGTGGCGCTGCTCACCCGTGAGCTTGGCCGCCAGGGCCATGCCGAGTGCGGCGGAGATCGAGGTCGACGAGTGGCCCACGCCGAAGGTGTCGTATTCGCTTTCATCACGGCGCGGAAAACCGCCGATACCGTTCAACTGCCGCAGGCTGCCCATGCGTTCGCGCCGGCCGGTGAGCACCTTGTGTGGATAGGTCTGGTGGCCCACGTCCCACACGATGCGATCAAACGGTGTGTTGAACACATAGTGCAGCGCCACGGTGAGTTCCACCGTGCCCAGGTTGCTGCCCAGGTGGCCGCCGGTCTCGCTGACGCTTTTCAAGACGAAGTCGCGCAGCTCGTCGGCCAGGGCCTTGAGTTCACTGCGCGACAGGCGCTTCAAGTCTGCCGGGCCGGCGATGTTGTCGAGCAAGGGGCGGGGGGTGGCTGGCATGGGGCTTTAACTTTCGCGCTCGACCACCTTGTCGGCCAGGCGGGCCAAGGCCGCGGCATGCGGCAACTCGGCCTGCGCCAGGGCGGCCAGGGCCTGGTCGCGCAGTTCCTCGGCATGCCGGCGCGCGGCCTGCAAGCCCAGCACCGACACGTAGGTGGGCTTGTTGTCCGCCAGATCCTTGCCGGCGGTCTTGCCCAGGGTTTCAGATTCCTGGGTCACGTCGAGGATGTCGTCCACCACCTGGAAGGCCAGGCCGATGGCCGCACCATAGCTGCTCAGCGCTGACCACGTTGCACTCGCGCACTCGCCACACGCCGCACCCATCAACACGCTGGCCTGCAACAGCGCACCCGTCTTGCGCCGGTGCATGTTGCGCAGCGCGCCTTCGTCGAGCGGCTGGCCGATGCTGGCCAGGTCGATCGCCTGGCCACCGGCCATGCCGGCGTGGCCCGCTGACCGCGCCAGCAAGGCGCACAGGCGCGCCTGCAAGGCCGGGCTCACGCCGGCGTCAGGCGTGAGCACTTCGAAGGCCAGCGCCTGCATCGCGTCGCCCGCCAGCATGGCCTGGGCCTCGCCGAACTTCACGTGCACGGTGGGCTTGCCGCGGCGCAGCACGTCGTTGTCCATGCACGGCATGTCGTCATGCACCAGGGAGTAGGCGTGGATCAGCTCCACCGACACCGCGGCACGCAGGGCGGCATTGCGTTGGCCGCGCACCGCGTTGCACGCGGCCAGCACGAGCAACGGGCGCAGGCGCTTGCCGCCGTCAAGCACACCGTAGCGCATGGCCTCACCCAGCCCGGCGGGCACGTCGTGCGGCACCCACGCATCGAGCGCGGCCTCCACGGCGGCCTGCTCCTGGCGCATCCAGTGCTCGAATTCACCCACGTTCACGGCGCGGCCCAGTTTTTCAATTGGCCGTCCTCCAGCACCTTGACTTGCTCCTCGACGCTGGCCAGCCGGGCCTTGCAGAACTGCAAGAGATCGGCGCTGCGCCGGTAGCTGCCGAGCAATTGATCCAGCGGCAGTTGGCCGTCTTCCATCGCCTGCACCAACTTTTCCAGCTCGGCCAGGGCGGCTTCGTAGCTGGCGGGTTCGCTGGCCGGGGCAGTGTTCTTGGGCATGTGGGCGCGGGAGTACAGCCGGGCATTTTAGACGCGGGCTGTTGCGTGCCGCCCACTCCGCTGCGCGGCCTGAAGGGGCAAGCCTGCGGGCCTCAGGCAAAGCGTTGACGGCCTCGGTTGGCGGGCCCGACCCCACCACCGGCACATGGGTAGAATCCCGCCCTCTTTTGCCAACCGGGCTCGCTCGGTGGGGCAAGTAGACAAACCCACCCGCGGGGCCACCGGGTGGGGGGCTGACATACCCATTCATGGAGATCCAACGGATCATGTCTGACCTGAGCATCAGTCTCGGAGCTCTGGAGCAACCACGCTCGCACGGAAACGATGGGGCATTCCCAAGTTTCCTTGACCCCCTGGTGGGGCCTGGCGCATTGCGCCAGGTTGGCGGTTTCTCACAACTCTCTGTTCACAGCTATTTCGACGAGGCTTTGTTCCGCGAGGAAAAGCGCCTGCTGTTCGATTCCGGGCCGCGCTATGTGGGGCACGAGCTGTTCGTGCCCGAAGTGGGCGACTTCCACGCGCTGGCGCAAGAAGGCGAAGGCCGTGCCTTGGTGCGCACGCCGCTGGGCGTTGAACTGTTGAGCAACGTGTGCCGCCACCGCCAGGCGCTGATGCTGCGCGGCCGCGGCCGCCTGCCCGGTGCGAACGCGATGAACGGCGGGCAGATCGTGTGTCCGCTGCACCGCTGGACGTACGATGCCCACGGCCACCTGATCGGCGCGCCGCACTTTGCGCAAGACCCTTGCCTGCACCTGCGCAACACGCCGCTGCAAAGCTGGAACGGCCTGCTGTTCGAAGCAAACGGCCATGACGTGGCCGCCACCCTGGCCGGCCTGGCGACAGCGCACGTGCCCGACTTTTCAGGCTTCGTGCTCGACAAGGTGGAGCTGCACGAGTGCGCCTACAACTGGAAGACCTTCATCGAGGTCTACCTTGAGGATTACCACGTCGCGCCGTTCCACCCCGGCCTGGGCGGCTTCGTCACCTGCGACGACCTGCGCTGGGAGTTCGGCCGCCACCATTCGGTGCAGACCGTGGGCGTGCAAAACGGGTTGGCCCGCCCCGGCTCGGACACCTACCGCAAGTGGCACGAGGTGCTGCTGAAGTACCGCAAAGGCGCGCCGCCGGCATTCGGCGCCATCTGGCTGACCTGCTTCCCGCACCTGATGGTGGAGTGGTACCCGCATGTGCTGGTGGTGTCGCACCTGGTGCCGCGCGGGCCGCGCCACTGCGTGAACGTGGTGGAGTTCTACTACCCGGAAGAGATCCAGGCCTTCGAGCGCGAGTTCGTCGAATGCCAACAGGCCGCCTATCGAGAGACCTGTTTGGAGGACGACGAGATCGCCCTGCGCATGGACGCCGGGCGCCAGGCGCTGATGCTGCGCGGCGACGACGAATTCGGCCCCTACCAAAGCCCGATGGAAGACGGCATGCGGCTCTTTCATGAGTGGTACCGCATGCAGATGCAGATGGGGCCACGGGCGTGAACGCGGCCGCCGTGCAGGCGGGGCCGCGGGCGCCGCGCGCCTGAACGCGGCGGCAGGTTGATGTCTGCACCCTGGTTGATCATCGCGGCGACGTTTCTCTTCGCCAGCATGGGCGTGTGCGTCAAGCTCGCTTCGTTGCAGTACAGCGCCGGCGAGATCGTGCTGTACCGCAGCTTGTTCACCGCGGCCTACATCGTGGGCTGGGTGCGCATCAACGGCGGCACGCTGCGCACGGCGATCCCCGGTGCGCACTTCTGGCGCAGCCTCGCGGGCGTGCTGTCGCTGGGCTTGTGGTTCCATGCCCTGGCCCGGCTGCCGCTGGCCACGGGCACGGTGCTGAACTACATGTCGTCAGTGTGGATCGCCGTGGCCATGGTCTTTGCCGCATTGGCGCTGCAAGGCGAGCGCGTCAACCCGCGCCTGGTGGCCGCGGTGCTGGTGGGCTTTGCCGGCGTGGTGCTGGTGCTGCGCCCGACCATCGAGCAAGACCAGCTCGGGCATGGCCTGGCCGGCTTGGTCTCGGGCGTGCTGGCCGCGGCGGCTTACATGCAAGTCAAGGTGCTCAACCGCCTGGGCGAGCCCGACTACCGCGTGGTCTTCTACTTCGCCGCCGGCGGCATCGTGCTGGGCGCTCTAACGTTACCCTTCACTGGGCTGCACGCCCACACCTGGCAAGGCGTGGCGCTGTTGTTGGCCATCGGCATGCTGGCCACGGTGGGGCAGATGATGCTCACCCGCGCCTATGCGGTGGGCCGCCTGCTCACCATCGCGGCGCTGCAATATTGCGGCATCCTGTTTTCATACGTCTACGGCATCCTGGTGTTCGACGAGTTGCTCAGTTGGCAAGCCACCCTGGGCATCGGCCTGATCGTGGCTGCCGGCGTGGCCGCCACGCGCTTCAACACCCCACCCGTGGCAAAGCAAAGCGAGGCCCCAACATGACGCACCACACCTTGATCCAGCCCCAGGAATTGCTGGCGCTGTTGCGCACCACGCAGCGCGTGGTGCTGCTCGACTGCGGCTTCGATCTGGCCGACACCACGGCGGGCGAAAGGGCCTACTTGCACGGCCACCTGCCCGGTGCCATCTACGCGCATTTGGAGCGTGACTTGTCGGGCCCCAAGACCGGTCACAACGGCCGCCACCCGCTGCCCGAACGCGCCGGCTTCGCAGCGCAGGCAGGCGCTTGGGGCATGGCGCCGGGCGTGCAAGTGGTGGCCTACGACGCCCAGGGCGGCACGTATGCCGCGCGCGCCTGGTGGCTGCTGCGCTGGCTGGGCCATGCTGGCGTGGCGGTGCTGGATGGCGGTATGCAAGCCTGGCAAGCCGCAGGCGGCAGCTTGACCACCGCGCTACCACCCGCATCGGCGCAGCTGCCGTATCCCACCACCACCACGCCTGCCATGCCCGCACTCGATGTCGCTGCACTGCAGGCCCAACTGGGCGCGCGCTGCATCATCGACGCGCGTGCCGGCGAACGTTTTCGGGGCGAGGTCGAGCCGCTGGACCCGGTGGCCGGCCACATTCCCGGCGCCCGCAACCGCTTCTTCAAAGACAACCTGCAAGCTGACGGCCGTTTCAAGCCCGCCGCCGAGCTGCGCGCCGCCTTCAGCGCGTTCAGCCCGGCCAGCGCGGTGGTGCACCAGTGTGGCTCCGGCGTGACGGCCTGCCACAACCTGCTGGCCATGGAGCATGCAGGCCTCACCGGCTCGGCGCTGTACCCGGGCTCGTGGAGCGAGTGGTGCGCCGATTCCAGCCGGCCCGTGGCCCGCGGCTGAATTGACGCTCATCAACACTTGAGGCCCGGTTGGCGCGACACTGCAACCATGCCGGCCACCCCTGAGTACCGGTCAAAAGGAGCAAAGCATGTACAAGCGCATCCTGGTTCCCACTGATGGCTCCGAGCTCACCGCCAAGGCCGTGCAAGCCGCGATCGGCCTGGCCAAGCTCACCGGGGGCGAGTTGTTCACCATCGCAGTCAAAGAGCCGTTTCCCTACAGCGCCATTTCAGAAATGCAGCCGGTGCCGCCGCAGGAGTTTTTTGATGCGCAAGAGCGCATCGCCAGCCGCAATGTCAAGAGACTGACGGATGCCGCGTTGGCCGCCGGCCTGACTTGCCAAGGCCACACGGTGGAAGCGCTGCACCCCTGGGAAGCCATCGTGGACCATGCCAAGGCGCAGAACTGCGACCTGGTGGTGATGGCCTCGCACGGCCGGCGCGGCTTCACCGCACTGCTGCTGGGCAGCGAGACCACTCGCGTGCTCACGCACAGCACGGTGCCGGTGCTGGTGGTGAGGTAGCTCGTTCAACCCGGATGCAGGCCATTCATGGCCAGCATCACAACGGCCAACCCGCCGCCCAGCCACAACAGTTGGGCGGCGGTTTCGCGCCAGGGCAGGCGGCGTTGCAGTTGCGGCAGCAAGTCGGCCACGGCCACGTAGACGAAGCTGCTTGAGGCCACCACCAGCAGGTACGGAAACAGCTCCTGCCATGGCCCCACCACGAAGTAGCCCAACACCCCGCCCACCACCGCGGCCAGGCCTGACAGGGCGTTGTAGAACAGCGCCTTGCGGCGGCTGAAGCCGGCGTTGAGCAGCACGATGTAGTCGCCCACCTCCTGCGGGATTTCGTGCGCCACGATGGCCGCGGCGGTGACCACGCCCAGCCGCACATCGGTGAGAAACGCCGCGGCGATGATCACGCCGTCGCAAAAATTGTGGATGCTGTCGCCCACCAAGATGCTCCAGCCGCCACGGCCGGCCTGCTCGGCGTCGAATTGATGATGGTGGTGGTGGCCGTCGCCTTCATGGTGGTGGGTGTGGCGGTACAGCTCGGCCTTTTCAAGCAAAAAGAAAAACAGCAGGCCGGCCAGCAGCGTGGCGAACAGCGCATGCGGGCTGGCCTTCGACTCAAACGCTTCGGGCAACACATGCAGCAGCGCCGTGCCAAGCAACACGCCAGCCGATAGGCTGACCATGCTCTTGACGATGCGCCCCAGCAGCGACACCGTGAGCGACGCCGCAATCAGCACCGACAGCACGCCACCCACCAAGGTGGCGGCCATGATGTAGGCCAGTGTCATCAAGCCACGCCCTGGGCCTTGAACCAGGCCAGGGCGCGGCGCCAAGCGTCGGCCGCCGCTTCAGCGCGGTAGCTGGGCCGGTAGTCGGCATGAAAGGCATGGGGGGCCTCGGGGTATATGACGAACTGCGAGGCCCTGGCCGCGGCGCTGCCGCTGGCCAGCGCGGCCTTCATCTTGTCCACCGTGTCCAGGCCGATGCCGGTGTCTTTGTCGCCATACAAACCCAGCACCGGGCCGGCCAGCTTGCCGGCCATGTCGACCGGGTGCGCCGGGTTCAGCGCCGAGGCCGTGCCCACCAACCGCCCATACCATGCGACACCGGCCTTCACGCCCGGGTTGTGCGCGGCGTACAGCCAGGTGATGCGCCCGCCCCAGCAAAAACCGGTGACGCCGAGCTTGCCCGCATCCGCCCCTTGCGTGCGCGCCCAGGCCACGGCGGCGTCCAGGTCGGCCATCACTTGGGCGTCGGGCACCTTGCTCACCACCTCGGCCACCAGTTTGGCGATTTCGCCGTACGCGCCGGCATCGCCCTGGCGCACGAACAGTTCGGGCGCGATGGCGAAGTAGCCGGCCTTGGCAAAGCGCCGCGCCACATCGGCAATGTGTTCATGCACGCCGAAAATTTCACTCAGCACCAGCACCACCGGCGCGTTGGCCTTGCCCACCGGTGCGGCGCGGTAGGCCGGCATCTTGAAGCTGCCCACGGGAATGGTCACCTCGCCGGCGACCAGCCCGGCGTCGTCGGTCTTGATCACGGTTTGCGCGCAGATCGGCAAGGCAGCGGCCGCAAAGCCCGTGCCCACGGCCACACGCAGCACGTCGCGGCGGCCCAATTCGTGATGCGGCACCAGTAGATCGAAGTCGGCTTGGTTCAAGGCGGCACTCCTGTTGATGGTTGGCGGCAGGCCGCTTTGATTCTATGAAGCGTTGTGCGCGGGCCGGCGGCGACCCCTGTCGCGCTGCGCCTTGGCCGCGCGGTACAGCGCCAGCGACCTCAATTCAACTTGAGATGGATGTGCCAGGTGGTGGGATCGGACACCGAAGGTTGGACGCTGAAGCCCAGCTCCCGCCGCAGTTGCGAGGCGGCCTGCACCAGATCGGCCTGGCCACTGGCCAGCAGGGCCGGGAAGACATGCCGCTCTTCGTCTTCATGATGGCGCCGCGCCGTAACGCCATAGAACTGCACCACGGCACTGGCGGCGGCCCGGTCGAGCGCCGCGACGGCATCAGCACTGACGGCCTCGACCAGCCGTTCCAGCACGCCGGCGGCCTTCATCATCTCTGCGTGGCAGGCCTCCAGCACGGTGAAGCCGTCCGCGCCGGCAGCTACAAGGGCGTGTCGGCCAGCGGGGCAATTGGAACGGGCGCATCGTGCCGCGCCGACGGTGGCAGTTTGGCGTTCATGGATGCATTGTGTTGGCGCCCAGGCGGCGGGCCTTGCGCCGTATCAATCGCCGCGCGTGGCACCACTCGCCCGGTCGTTCAACATGTGCTCTCACTGGCCCGAAGCGGGGCTGCGCGCACAGCGCTTCCTGCTGCGTTCATAGCCACGACTTCATCGGCCCAGCAGCGGCATGAGTACTGCCAGAGCTTGCGCCAGCGCTGCCTGCGGGCCCGAGCCAGTATCGATTTGCGTCACGCTGCCAGCCCGCGCATGCAAATGAAGATCGGCATAGAAACCTTGGGCCTGGGTTTGCCAGGCCACGAAGGCCTCGCGCTCGCTTCGGGCCAGGGTACGCGTGCCCAATTCAGGGCGTGTCAACGCAATGCCCGCCGCCTTCTTGCGTTCGTAGGCGTCAGCGGGCGAAGCCGCGAGCAGCAAGGTGTGGTCGGCGTGCGGCAACAAATCAAAGCCGGCGGCCAGGCTGCAAAGCATGCCCCAATTGACGCCATAGCAGCCCCAGCGCACGAGCACGCTCCACTTGTAGCGATCCATCAGAACAAGATCGCAACCGGCCAATTGGCTGGCCACACGGTTGCAGTAGTGGCTGTACAAACGCGAGAACGAGACAAACGCGCGGTCTTGCAGGGTCAGCTCGCCCAAGGTGTCCAGCGGGTCACGTTCACCCAGGCTGAGTTGCACCAGCGAACGCGCATGCAAGCTCGTTGCCCGCACGCCGAGCCTGGCCAGTTCCGCCACAAGCGCTTGCACCAGTGTGGATTTGCCGGCGCCGTCGATGCCCTCTACACACACCAGCCGTGCCACGCCCATGCCGCTTCAGCCTTTGAAAGCGGCCACAAAATCAAGCGCCTTGTGCAAGCCGGCCTGGCCTGCGCCGTCGCGCCCGCGGGCAAGCAACTCGCGCGCTTCATCGAGCCCACACCACTTGGGCGTGCGGCTCAATTCACGCGCAACGCCGATCTTGTCAACCCGCGCCGCGAAAGCCAGCACCCAGCGCAACGCGCCGTTGCTCTTGACGTACTGAAAGGGCTCGCAGTGGTTTTCAAACACCTCGCCGGCCGCGCCAGACTCTTCAAGCAACTCGTTGCGCGCATAGCGTTGGTAGTCGGAAATGTCTGAAACCTTTTCCAGGCTGCCCTTGGGAAAGGTCCACCGCTCGCTGCTGTTGGTGCGCACCAGCAAGAATTCGCGTCGCACAGGGTCGTCGCGGTAGCTTAGCGCCATCACGGCATTGATCTGCGCGCAAATGTTGCGCTCAACGATCACCTCGCTTTCCGCACGGCTCATGAGCCGCACGGCGGCGGCCTCGCGCTCGGTCGGCGGCGCGTGCTTGATGGCACTGAACCTCTTGGTGATCTGCTCGTACAGCCAGGCCACGCCCTTGGCGTCAACCTCCATCGCCTGCAACTGGCTGTACGGCGAGGGCAGGCCGCCCGGGCGCATGTGGCTGTGGCACAGCAATGCCACCTTCACCCCTTTCAGGCTCCAGGCGGCGCCGGCCTCAAACGCCACCCACGCACGCTGCGTGGCCAACGGGCTGCATAACACGATGGCGAGCTTGCATTCCAACAGCGCCGACTTGACCTGCTTGAACCATTCGCCGGCTTCTATCGATTGGCCACCCGATTGCCCGCCGTCAGAGGACACAAAGACCGAGAGCGAATTGAAGTCTGCCTGGATGCATTGCTGCAACGCCCGCGCCAACTTGCGGTCTGCCGAAACGTGGCTGATGAAGATGTCAGATTTCTGTGCCATGCAGAACCCCTTTGCCGTAGCGCAGCGTCAGTGCGCCTGATCCCAATTCTGGCCCACACCCACCTCGGCCAACAGCGGCACGCTCAACGCCGCCGCCCCCGCCATCAGGCGCGGTATCTCGTGCCGCGCCCACTCCACTTCCGCGTCGGGCACTTCGAGCACCAGTTCGTCATGCACCTGCATGATCATGCGGCTGGCGCGCTGCTCGCGGTCGAGCGCGGCCTGCACCGCGATCATGGCCAGCTTGATGAGGTCAGCCGCCGTGCCTTGCATCGGCGCGTTGATGGCCTGGCGCTCGGCGCCGGCGCGGCGCGGGCCGCTGCCACCCATGATTTCGGGCAACCACAAGCGGCGGCCAAATACAGTTTCCACATAACCTTTTTCGCGCGCACTCAGCTTGGTGTCATCCATGTAGCGCTTCACCCCCGCGAAGCGCTGGAAGTAGCGGTCGATGTAGTCGCGCGCCGCCTTTTGTTCAATGCCCAGGCCCGACGCCAGACCGAAAACGCCCATGCCGTAGATGAGGCCGAAGTTGATCGTCTTGGCGGCGCGCCGCTGCTCGCTGCTGACTTCATTCAGTGGCACGTTGAAGACTTCGCTGGCAGTCGCCTTGTGCACGTCGAGCCCTTCGGCAAAGGCGCGCGTCAGGCCGGCGTCACCACTGATGTGAGCCATCAAGCGCAGTTCGATTTGCGAATAGTCGGCGCTGACGATCACATGCCCCGGCGGCGCGATGAAGGCCTCGCGCACGCGCCGGCCCTCGGGCGTGCGGATGGGGATGTTTTGCAAGTTGGGGTCGTTGCTGGCCAGCCGGCCAGTGATGGCCACGGCCGGCGCATAGTTGGTGTGCACGCGGCCGGTGGCCGGGTTCACCATCAAGGGCAGTTTGTCGGTGTACGTGCCCTTCAGTTTGGCCAGGCTGCGGTGCTCCAGCATGCGTGCCGGCAAGGGGTGGTCGGCGGCCAGTTTTTCCAGCACGTCTTCATCGGTGCTGGGGGCGCCGCTGGCGGTTTTCTTCACCACGGCCAAGCCGAGCTTGCCAAAGAGAATTTCACCGATCTGCTTGGGCGAGCCCAGGTTGAAGGGCTGGCCGGCGAGTTCATGCGCCTCGCGCTCCAAAGCCATCATGCGCTCGCCCAAGTTCTTGCTTTGCTGGGCCAGCAAGGCGCTGTCAATCAGCACGCCGTTGCGTTCAATGCGCTGCAACACCGCCACGGTGGGCAGCTCGATTTGCGCGTAGACGAAATCGAGCTTGGCATCGGCGCCGATCTGCGGCCACAGCGCACGGTGCACCTGCATCGTCATCTCGCTGTCTTCACCCGAATAGGTGCTGGCGGTGGCCACGTCGACCTGGCCAAACGGGATCTGGTTCACCCCCTTGCCGCACACATCTTCATAGCTCAGGCCCTTGCGCTGCAGGTGGCGTTCGGCCAGGCTTTCCAGGCTGTGCGGCTTGTGCGCTTCGAGCACATAGCTTTGCAGCAGCGTGTCGTGCTTGTAGCCGCGCACGTTGATGCCGTGGTTGGCGAAGACCTGCAGGTCGTACTTGATGTTCTGGCCCAACTTGGCCGCGGCCTCGTCTTCCAACCAAGGGCGCAGGCGGGCCAGCACGTCATCGAGCGGCAACTGGTCGGGCGCGCCGGGGTAGGTGTGGCGCAGCGGCACGTAGGCGGCCACACCAGGCTCGGTGGCGAAGCTCAGGCCGACGATGCGCGCACGCATCGGGTCGAGCGAATCGGTTTCGGTGTCGAGCGCGGTGAGTTCCGCTGCAACGATCAGTTTCAGCCAACGCTCGAAATCTGCCCAATCGAGGATGGTTTCGTAATGGCGCTCACGCACCGGGGGTGCAGTGCTGCCCGCCGCTGCCGGCGCCGCCGGCAGCGGCGCAGCGCCTAGCGCCGGCGCGGCCGAAGGCTCTTCCAACTCGCGTCGCCACAGCTTGAAACCGTGGCGAATGTAGAAGTCCAGCAGCGCCGGCTTGTCCACCTCGCGCAGCGCCAGGGCTTCCAAAGCGGGCCAGCCCGCCACATGGCCCGCGAGATCGCAATCGGTCACCACCGTCACCAGGCGGCGCGCCTGGGGCAGCCATTCCAGCGCGCGGCGCAGGTTCTCGCCCACCGCGCCACCGATGCCGGGCGCAGCGCTCATCACGCCTTCGAGCGAGCCATGTTCCAGCAGCCACTTCACCGCGGTCTTGGGGCCCACCTTGTCAACGCCCGGCACGTTATCCACGGTGTCGCCCACCAGGCTGAGGTAGTCGACGATGCGGCTCGGCGGCACGCCGAACTTGGCCTGCACACCGGCCACGTCGAGCTTTTCGCCGCTCATGGTGTTGATCAGGCTCACGTCGTGGTTAACGAGCTGGGCCAGGTCTTTGTCGCCGGTGGAGATGATCACCTTGTGGCCGCTGCGCGCGGCTGCCACGGCCAGGGTGCCGATAGCGTCATCGGCCTCGATGCCGGGCACGGTGAGCACCGGCCAGCCGAGCAGCCGTACCACTTCATGAATGGGCTCGATTTGCGCGCGCAGGGCTTCGGGCATGCTGGCGCGGTTGGCCTTGTACTGGTCGTACCAGGCGTCGCGAAACGTCGGGCCGGAGGCATCGAACACACACACGGCATGTTCGGCGCCGATCTGTTCGCGCAGCTTCTTCAACATCGCCACCAGGCCATGGATGGCGCCTGTGGGCACGCCGCCCGGGCCGCGCAAATCGGGCATGGCGTGGTAGGCGCGGTAGAGGTAGCTCGAGCCATCCACCAACAGCATGATCTTGTCGCTCATGGCGCCATTGTGCAGGCGCCATGCGTGCGCCTTGCACGCTGGTGGCGCAGGGGCGCTGCGTAGAATCGCGCGCCATGCATCTGCGCAATCGTTGAGCCATGGCGGTCTACACCGAAGTCGGTTTCGACGACGCCACGGCGCTGCTGCAGCGCCTGGATTTGCCGCCCTTGCAAGGCCTGCGCGGCATCGAAGCCGGCATTGAAAACACCAACTACTTCGTCAGCACCGCCGGCAGCGAATGGGTGTTGACGCTGTTCGAACGTTTGCAGCCCGCGCAATTGCCCTTTTACCTGGGGCTGATGCAACACCTGGCACGCCGCGGCATCTGCGTGCCCGAGCCGCGGGCTGACGCCGGCGGCGCGCTGCTGCACCAAGTGTGCGCCAAGCCCGCTGCGTTGGTGACGCGGCTGCACGGCACGCACCAAGAAGCGCCGAGCGCGCGGCATTGCGAACAGCTTGGCGTTGAGTTGGCGCGCATGCACCTGGCGGCGCAAGACTTTGCGCTGCGCCAGCCGCACCTGCGCGGCCTGCCCTGGTGCAACGAGACCGCGCCGGTGGTGCTGCCGCACCTGAGTGCCGAACACGCTGCCTTGCTGCAACACGAGTTGTCCTTCCAGAATCAACTCGCCGCTTCGCCCGCCGGTGCCAGCTTGCCGCAAGGCATCATCCATGCTGACCTGTTCCGCGACAACGTCATGTTCGAGGGTGACCGCTTGAGCGGGTTGTTTGATTTTTTCTTTGCCGGCGTCGATGCGTGGCTGTTTGATGTGGCCGTGTGCCTGAACGACTGGTGCGTGGACCCGGCCAACGGCCACCAGGTGGATGAGCGCGCGCAGGCTCTGGTGGCCGCCTACCATGGCGTGCGCCCGCTGGCGGCGGCCGAAGTGCGGCTGATGCCGGCGCTGTTGCGCGCAGCGGCGCTGCGATTTTGGTTGTCGCGCCTGTGGGACGCGCACTTGCCGCGCGGCGCGGCGCTGCTACAGCCCAAGGACCCGGGCCACTTCGAACGGGTGCTGCGCCACCGCATCGAACAGCCCTGGCACCCTAACCTTTGAATTCAGCCGAATGGTATTCAGTCAATGGCCTTGAGTCTTCGTACCGTTCCCGCTGCACAGGGCTTGCGCTGGGCCGCGCAGGGCTTGCAGGCCTTTGCCAAGAGCCCGTTTGCCTTCAGCGGCATGTTTGCCGCGTTCCTGGTGGTGGCCCTGTTTTGTTCCATGGTGCCCTACCTGGGCGGCATG
>JANMYI010000441.1:0-2506 GCA_031381955.1 Burkholderiales bacterium | reverse complement strand
GTCTTCGCCGCTCACGCCCAGCTTCTTGCTGGTGAGGTCGCCCCCCACGGCAATGGCGCGGCTCTTGCTAACGCCCCAGTACTGCATCAACCCCGCAACCTTGTCTTCACTGCCCGGGCGCAGCAAAAAGTACACCACGGCGCCACGCCGGGCCAGCAAGGCCTTGACCAAGCGCTTGCCGATGAAGCCGGTGGCGCCGGTGACGAAGTACTGCATGGTGAACTCCTGGTGTGCCACCCCGATGAGGGCAGGCGAAATGAAGGTGTGGCGGCCATTCTTCAGCAAAGGCGCGCGCGCCTGTTGGGCACTAACCCGAAGCGCTTGGGGTCGCCGAACGCGCACGGCGCCGCCACAATCCCGCCATGCTTTGCCAGCGGCCGCCATCATGAACAAAGCCCTGCCGTCCTCACGTCGTCCTTGGGCCTGGGCCGTTTGCTTGCTGATCACCTCGCTGCTCATGGCCTGCGCGACAGCGCTGCCCAAGGTGGACCGTGAAGCCCTGGCCAGCAGCGCCATCGAAGGCAGCAGCAAGACCCGGCTGGGCCGGATCGTGGCCACCAGCATGCCCAAAGAAGAACACTCGGGCTTTCGCCTGTTGCCGCTGGGCCCGTTCTCGTTTGACACGCGCACGCAACTGGCGCAGATGGCCCAGGTGTCGCTTGACGTTCAGTACTACCACCTCGAAGGTGACTTGGCCGGGCGCACGCTGCTGCGCGCGCTGCGCGACGCCGCGTTGCGCGGCGTGCGCGTGCGCCTGTTGATCGACGACCTGTACACCGGCGGGCATGACGAGCTGCTGCTGGCCTTTGCCGCCCACCCTAACGTGCAGTTGCGCGTGTTCAACCCGTTTTGCTGCGCACGCGGGGCCGGCCAGGCCGGGCGCTTCCTGGCCTCGCTGAACGACTTCGGGCGGCTGAACCACCGCATGCATAACAAGATGTTCATCGCCGACGGCGCGGCCGCGGTGATCGGCGGGCGCAACATCGCCGACGAATACTTCCTGCGCGGCGAGCATGGCAACTTCATCGACCTCGACGCCTTCGTGGTGGGCAAGCTGATCGACCCCCTGGCCGCGCTGTTTGACCGCTACTGGAACAGCGAGCCGGTGTTCCCGCTGCAAAGCGTGGCTCACTCTGCGCTTGACCCCACGGCGCTGCGCAGTTACTTCGAGCGCATCACCGGCCCGGCGCATACGCCGGCGCCGCCGCCCCTGCCGCCCAGCGACATCCTGGGTTATGGCCCGCTGCGTGAGGAGCTGGCCGACGGCCGGCTGGGCCTGATCTGGGGCGAGGCCTACGCCTTTGCCGACCACCCCGACAAGCCGTTCGAGGGCGAGGCAGGCGGCGATCTGCTCGAAACCAGCGTCACCTACAACATCATCGAGCCGATGATGAAGGCGCAAAGCGAGGTGTTGATCAGCAGCCCGTATTTCGTGCCTGGCGAACGCGGCATGAAGCTGCTGCGCGAGCTGCGCGAGCGCGGCGTGAAGATCAGCGTCATGACCAACAGCCTGGGCTCGACCGATGAGCCCATCGTGCACATCGGCTACACGCGCTACCGCGAGGAACTGCTGCGCCTGGGGATCGACTTGTACGAGGTCAGCACCTCGCGCGTGCAGCGCAACCGGCGCATGTTCCACTTCGGCGAGAGCCTGGGCCGGCTGCATGCCAAACTGCTGGTGATTGACCGCAAACAAGTTTTCATCGGCTCGATGAATTTCGACCCGCGCTCGGCCACCATCAACACCGAACTGGGCTCGATCATCGAAAGCCCCGGCCTGGCGCGCGAAACCGCCCGCGTGATCGACCTCGACCGGCTGCAAAGCGCCTACCGCGTGCGCCTGGCCGCGGGCGGCCAGGGTTGCGAGTGGCTCGGCTTTGACGACGACGGCAAGGAGATGGTGCTGACCGAGGAGCCCGACTCCACGCTGTGGACGCGCATCAAGCTCATGCTGCTGCGCCCGCTGGTGCCGGAGTCGCTGCTGTAAGTCGACACTTAGCCGCCCGTTGCACGCGGCACGATGCGAAAGCGCAGGCTCGGGCAGCTCAAGGGCTGCGACTGGAATTGCTCGCGCAAGCGCGGCACCGGCTTGGCGGCCACGATCACGTCGAACAACACGATCCGGGGCAACAGTTCATAGTGGCCCGGCTGGTTCAACTCGAAGGCCCGGGCCACATCTACCATGGCGCTGCGCGAGCGCCCGGGGGCCAGCTGCACAAACTCATCAACCGAGGGCTCGCCACGTTTGATGGTGGGGCCGCGGTAGGGCAGGTCGCGGCCGTCGTGGCGCACCACCACAAAGGGCGCAAACCAGCCGTCAAACGGCGTGGCCCATGTCAACACCTGCAGCGGCTGCGCGCCGGTATTGGTGAGCGTGAGCTTCAGGCGCAGCGGCTGGCCCAGGGCCGCCTGCGCCGGCAGCGCAAGCTGGCAGCGCAGCGGTGCCGGCGTGGCTTGCGCCGCCGCGCTCAGGGCCAGACCAACGCCAAGGCGCTGGCGATCAGCA
>JANMYI010000128.1:0-2520 GCA_031381955.1 Burkholderiales bacterium | reverse complement strand
ACTTGGGCCAGGGCCTGGCTGCCGACCCCGTGATCCCGCTGATCGAAGGCGCGCAATACGCCAGCGGCAACGAAACCGAAAACTTCGCCGAAGGCGAGGGCGCGGCCTGGGTACTGGCCTTCACCGCCGAGGGCATGGTGCTGCGCGAAAGCTACGTCAACCTGATCCCCACCGTGGCCGGCGGCACGCACGAGTCGGGCCTGAAGGACGGCCTGTTCACCGCGGTGAAGGGTTTCATCGAACTGCATTCGCTGCTGCCCAAGGGCGTGAAGCTGATGCCTGAAGACGTGTTCTCGCGCGCCAGCTTCGTGCTCAGTGCCAAGGTGCTCGACCCGCAATTCCAGGGCCAGATCAAGGAAAGGTTGAACAGCCGCGACGCTTTGCGGCTGGTGTCGGCCTACGTGCGCCCGGCGCTGGAACTGTGGCTGAGCCAGCATGTGGAGCATGGCAAGAAGCTGGCCGAACTGGCCATTTCACAAGCGCAGACGCGCCAGCGCGCGGCGCAGAAAGTGGAGAAGCGCAAGGGCTCGGGCGTGGCCGTGCTGCCGGGCAAGCTGACTGATTGCGAAAGCCGCGATGTCGCACTCAACGAGCTGTTTTTGGTGGAAGGCGACTCCGCCGGCGGCAGCGCCAAGATGGGCCGCGACAAGGAAACGCAAGCCGTGCTGCCGTTGCGCGGCAAGGTGCTCAACGCCTGGGAAGTGGAGCGCGACCGCATCTTTGCCAACAACGAGATTCACGACATGGCGGTGGCCATCGGCATCGACCCGCATGGTGTGAACGACGCGCCTGATTTTTCCGGCCTGCGCTATGGCAAGGTGTGCATCCTGAGCGATGCTGACGTCGATGGTTCGCACATCCAGGTGCTGCTCATCACGCTGTTCTTTCGCCACTTCCCCAAGCTCATCGAGCGTGGCCATGTGTACGTCGCCAAGCCGCCGCTGTTTCGCGTGGACGCACCGGCGCGCGGCAAGAAGCCGGCGGCCAAGATCTATGCGCTCGATGATGGTGAACTGCATTCCACGCTCGACAAGCTGCGCAAGGAAGGCGCGCGCGCTGATTCATGGACCATCAGCCGCTTCAAGGGCCTGGGCGAGATGAGCGCCGAGCAGTTGTGGGAAACCACGCTCAACCCTGAAACGCGGCGGCTGCTGCCGCTGGTCTATGGCGAGCTTGATTTCGCAGCCACCACCTTGGCGCTGACCAAGCTCATGGGCAAGGGCGAAGCCGCGGCGCGGCGCGAGTTGATGGAGCTGCATGGCGACGAGGTGGAAGTGGATGTCTGAGGCCGCCTTGCCCGTGGCCGCAGCCGCCGCGTTGCGCCTGCGCCCCACCATGCTGTCGGACCTGGCTTTTGTGCAGACGGTGGAAACCGATGCGCGCAACCTGCCGTTCATCACGCCCTGGGAGCGCACGCAGCATGAAGGCGCGGTGCGCATTCCGGACTTTCGCCACTTCATCGTTGAAGCCGGCGCGGCCTATGAACGCAGCGGTTTCATCATCCTGCAAGGCTGCCGCAACCAGCATGGCAGCGTGGAACTCAAGCGCATCGTGCTGCGAGACAAGGGCCAGGGCCTGGGCCGGCGCTGCGTGCGGCTGCTCAAGCACATGGCCTTCAGCGATCTGCATGCGCACCGCTTCTGGCTCGACGTGAAGCAGCTCAACGCCCGCGCACTGGCGCTGTATGCCAGTGAAGGTTTTGTGGAGGAAGGGCGCTTGCGCGAAAGCGTGCGCCTGCGTGGCGAGGGCGCCGACGGCTACGACTCGCTGGTGGTGATGAGCCTGCTCGACCGCGAATACCAGGCGCGTGTGGCGCTGGGCCTTGAAGCCTGACTTGGAGAACACAGCCATGCACAGCACCATGATGAACGTGCCCTTGTCGGTGAACGGTTTGCTCGAACGTGCGGGCCAGCTCTTCGGCGGCAACGAGATCGTTTCGCGCCTGCCCGACAAGAGCCTGGTGCGCCACAGCTATGCGCAGTTCTATCAACGCACGCGCGCGCTGGCGGCGGGTTTGCAGGGCCTGGGCTTGAAAAAAGGGGATCGTGTGGCCACGCTGTGCTGGAACCACCATGCGCACCTGGAAGCGTACTTCGGCATTCCGGCTGCGGGCGGCGTGATGCACACCTTGAACCTGCGCCTGGCGGCTGAAGAAATTGGTTGGATCGCGGGCGATGCACAAGACCGCTTTTTGATCATCGACGACATCTTGCTGCCGCTGTACAGGCAGTTCGCGCACCTGCACAAGTTCGAGCGGGTTTTTGTGTTCCCGTTTTCAGGGGCACCGGTGGCGGCTGATCTCGATAGTTATGAAGCGCTGTTGACCAGCTCCAATGACGCTGCGTTCGCCTACGCGGAGCACGACGAAGCCGACCCCATTTCCATGTGCTACACCTCGGGCACCACGGGGCGGCCCAAGGGTGTGGTGTATTCCCACCGCAGCACGGTGCTGCACACCCTGGTGGCCAGCCTGGGCGACTACTGGGGCCTGCGTGGGGCCGACACCGTGCTGGCCGTGAC
>JANMYI010000413.1:0-4272 GCA_031381955.1 Burkholderiales bacterium | reverse complement strand
CACGACCATTGCCGCCCCCCCTCGATGCACCCTCTATGCCAATGATAGGCGAAAACGCGCCGATATAATCGCAGCATGGTGAAAGCACTACCGGGGGGCATGTCGGCGCAGGTTTTTTTGCTGAAGGCGTGGCGCACTTCGGCCACGGTGCGCACGCGGTTGTCGGTCATGCAGTCGACGATGATGGCCGCCCCGCCAATGCCGTAGCCTTCATAACGGATCTCTTCATACGACACGCCTTCCAGCGCGCCGGTGGCCTTGTCGATGTTCTTCTTGATGGTGTCGGCCGGCATGTTGCTGGCCTTGGCCTTTTCAACCGCCAGGCGCAGGCGCGGGTTCATGCCCAGGTCGCCCCCGCCCTGGCGCGCGGCGACGGTGATTTCACGGATCACGCGCGTCCAGACCTTGCCGCGTTTTTCATCCTGCCGGCCCTTGCGGTGCTGGATGTTGGCCCATTTGGAATGCCCAGCCATGTTCTCTGCGTCTCCCACGGCGCGCCGCGAAGTGCGGGGCCGGCATGTTTGAGGTTGGGAATAGACTGCGATTTTATTCGCTCAAACCAAGGTCTCACTCATGGCTGAACCCTTTCTTGTTGCCCGGCATGGCGCCACTGAATGCCTGATGCTGCCGGCCATGGCCAACCGCCACGGCCTGGTTACAGGTGCCACCGGCACCGGCAAGACCGTGACCCTGCAAAACCTGGCTGAAAACTTCAGCCGCATCGGCGTGCCGGTGTTCATGGCCGACGTGAAGGGCGACCTGACCGGCATCACCCAGCCCGGGCGCATCAGCGAAAAACTGGCCGCGGTGCTGAACGACCGCGGCCTGCCAACCCCCGAACCGCGCGCCTGCCCGGCCACGCTGTGGGACGTGTTTGCCAACGCCAGCGTGGCGCAAGGCCACCCGGTGCGCGCCACCGTCACCGACATGGGCCCGCTGCTGCTGGCGCGCATGCTGGCGCTGAATGAAGTGCAGCAAGGCGTGTTACAGCTCGTCTTCAAGATTGCCGACGACCGCGGCTTGGCCCTGCTGGACATGAAAGACCTGCGCGCCATGCTGCAGTACGTGGGCGACAACGGCGCGCAGTTCACCACCGAATACGGCAACATCAGCGCGGCCAGCGTGGGCGCCATCCAGCGCGGGCTGATGCAGATCGAGGAGCAAGGCGGCGACCGGTTCTTCGGCGAGCCCATGCTCGACATTGCCGACTTCATGCAAACCGTCGACGGCCACGGGGTGATCAACATCCTGGCCGCCGACAAGCTGATGAATTCGCCGCGCCTGTACGCCACCTTTCTGCTGTGGATGCTGAGCGAACTGTTCGAGACGCTGCCCGAGGTGGGCGACCTGGAAAGGCCCAAGCTGGTGTTCTTCTTCGACGAGGCGCACCTGCTGTTCAAGGATGCCCCCACGGCGCTCGTAGAGCGCATTGAACTCGTGGTGCGGCTGGTGCGCAGCAAGGGCGTGGGCGTGTACTTCATCACCCAGAACCCGCTGGATATTCCTGATTCGGTGTTGGCCCAGTTGGGCAACCGCGTGCAGCATGCCCTGCGCGCCTTCACCCCGCGCGACCAGAAGGCGGTGAAGGCCACCGCCGAAACCATGCGGCCCAAGCCGGGGCTCGATATCGAGGCCGCGATCACCGAGCTGGCCGTCGGCGAGGCGCTGGTCAGCCTGCTCGATGCCAAGGGCCGGCCGAGCATCACCGAGCGCGTGTTCGTGCTGCCGCCGGGCAGCCAGATCGGGCTGATCACGCCTGAGCAACGGCGCGCGCTGATCAACAGCTCGCTGGTGGCGGGCGTGTATGAGAAAACGGCGGATCGCGATTCGGCCTACGAACGGCTCAAGGGGCGCGTGGTGGCCGGCAGCGATGTAGCCAGCGGCGCGGACACGGGCAACGCCCAGCCCAGGCCGATGCCTGTGCCAATTGGCGGCAACGGCGTGCCACCCGCGGCTGAACAAGGCGGCGGCATGTTGGGGGGTCTGAAAGACGCGCTCTTCGGCCGCACCGGCCCGCGCGGCGGCCACCATGAAGGCCTGGCCGAAGCGGCGGCGCGCTCGGCAGTGCGCAGCATCGGCTCCAGCGTAGGGCGCGAAATCATCCGCGGCGTGCTGGGCTCGTTGCTCGGCGGGCGGCGGCGCTGATCGTGACAGGGCTGGTCAGCAAGCCCGCGTCGAATGCCGTCGTCTGCTGCGCGCTGTGGCTGGCGGCGGGCTGCGCGGCATCGGGCGCGCCGACGGCACCGGCCGCACAAACGCCAGGACCCACGCCAGCACCCACACCAGCACAAATGTCAGCAACAACGCCAGCACTCATTCCCACACCCGTACCCGCTGCGCCTGCCATGAACACCGCCCTGCCCGAGATGCTCGAAGCCATTCGCGCTGACGCCGCCAAACGCGCCGGCATGCCGCTGGCCGACGTGCAAGCCGCCGCGCCGCAAAGCGTAACCTGGCCCGACGGCAGCCTGGGTTGCCCCGAACCCGGACGCTTGTACACCCAGGCCTTGGTGCCGGGCTGGAAGATCACGGTGAAGGCCGGTGCGCAGACACTCGACTACCACGCCAGCCTGCGCGGCGGCTGGCGGCATTGCCCGAAGGGCCAGGGGCAAAGGCCGGTGCCGGATACGCGCAGTTGATGCCGGCGCCGCGTGTACATGACGTGGCGGCACTGCGCACGGCCGCTTACGTTTCGGCCCTCAATGCGCGCTCGATGGGCACCTCACGTGACTAGCATCGCCGCCGCCGTTGGGTGCAGGTTGAGCCGCAAACAGCTTCAGCGAGACCCGATACGTGACACGGCATTCGAGCCATTTCACACTTTTATCTCAGTGAGGTTTTCCATCATGTTCACGCGCCACGTTCTAAACAAGTTCACTTCCAGCCTGCTCGCTGGTGTCGGGCTGGCAGGCCTTTGCGGCATTGCCGCGGCTCAAAGCACGCCATCGGCCAAAGCCACCTTTGCCTACAGCACCCTGGTGTCTTTGACCTCGTGCAACAAGCTCGACGCCGCCGGTTGCACCGGCAACACCGATACCGGCTGGCGCCCGTTTCTGAAGCAGCAAATCAAGCTTGCCAACTAGAAGGATCTGTTTCTCGGGGCCTCGCTGCAATGCGGCATCGTCACCGACACCACTGTCAAGAGCCTGAACGGATCGCTGGACACCGCCGAGGCGCGCGGCACCATCCGCGTGCGCATCAAGGTCACCAGCCCCAACGGCACGGTGACCTATGCCCAGCCCAGCACCAGTGTTGATGCGACCAACACCACGACTGGCGCAAACGGCGGGGTCGTCTTCTGCGACCGTATCCAGACCCTGGCGGCAAAGTTCTCTGGGCTGAGTTGCACGGCCGACGCTGCCGGTGCCGTGACCTGCGCCAAACCGGAAGAACTGCAGTTGATCCTGAAGACCCTGAACGCCAACGCCTTCAACTTCATCACGCCGAACCTGAGTTCAGGCGTTCACACGATTGAAGTGCAAGCCAGGTCCTCCACGGCGACCAGCGCCACCGGCCTGGGCGGCTCGCTCGGCGCGGCCAATGCCTTCATCGGCGCCGGCTCGGTGGCGATTGAATCGGTGCGCATGGTCAAAGGCAACGACGGCTCGACCCTGTCGATCGACTGATTAGCCCGGCTCCTTGAGGGCCTGACCGCAGGCCCCAAAAGACTGGCCAGCTTCAAGCAAAACGCCCCGGGGTTACCGGGGCGTTTTTTTGGTACTGGCCGGCGGTAAGCCGCCGGCATGTCTACACGTCTCAGGGATCCACGCGCACGATGGTCGGCCCGGGCAGGCCTGCCATGCCGCTGTAGACCACCGAGCCCAGGTACTTGATGCCGGCGGCCAGGCCGCTGAAGCTCAGGTTGATCGTGCCGGTAGCGCCCAAGGTGGCAGATGCCGGGGCCGTGACGGTCATGTTGCCCGCGGCCGCAGTACCCAGTACCCAACTGAACAGCGTGAAGCTGGTTGAGCCAGAGGGCACTGCAAAGCCCTGTACATGAACGATGTAAGTACCCGCCGCTGGGTTGACAAGGCTGACCTCTTCAGCCGCGGTTGCACCACCGCTCGAGCCCACCACGGTGCCACCCGGCCCGACCACCACCATGTCAAGGTCACTGGGCTGGCTCACGGCGCTGTCAAACAGCGAGAAGCGCGCGTAGGTGGCACCCGCCGGCACCACCACCGGAAAGCTGACATCGCCATTCAGTGCCACGGCGCCCGCTGCCTGCGCTGCCGGCACCAAGCCGCGCGCCGCGGCCGCAAACGCCCCGGT
>JANMYI010000123.1:0-7761 GCA_031381955.1 Burkholderiales bacterium | reverse complement strand
GCCGGCCTGTGCGCCACGGTGAATTCCGATGACCCGGCTTACTTCGGTGGTTACATGAACGACAACCTGGTGCAGACCTTCGAGGCGCTGCCGCAGTTGGGCGCCGCGCAGGCCAGGCAATTGCTGCGCAACAGCTTCGAGGCCAGCTTTGCCACCGCGGCGCAGAAGACGGTGTGGCTCGATCAGGTGGAGGCCGCCTTCGCCGCCTAAAATCCCGACTCACCTCTTCGCGGCCGGCTGCCACACCGGCCGCGTTTCACTTTGTGGCCATGTCGAGGAACACCATGTATAAAAACCTCATCGCTGCGCTGTTGTGCGCGGCTGTGATGGGCGCCGCTGCCCAAACCCCCGCGAGTCCGTCGCCGCCTTTGAAAGTGGCCTTCGTCTACGTCAGCCCGGTGGGCGAAGCCGGCTGGAGCTATCAACACGAGCAAGGCCGCCTGGCGCTTGAAAGTGCCTTGGGCGCAGCGGTGCAAACCACGCGCGTTGAAGCCGTGGCCGAAGGTGCTGACAGCGAGCGCGTGATGCGCGACCTGGCCGCACAGGGCCACCGCCTGATCTTCGCCACCAGCTTCGGTTACCTGGAGCCTGCGTTGCGCGTGGCGGCGGAATTTCCTAGCGTTCGGTTTGAGCATGCCGGCGGCTACAAGACCGCGCCCAACCTGAACACCTACGACGCGCGCTACTACGAAGGCCGCTACCTGGCCGGCTTGGCGGCGGGCGCGGCCAGCAAGAGCGGCGTGGCCGGCTACGTGGCCGGGTTCCCGCTGCCGGAAGTGATCCAGGGCATCAACGCCTTTGCGCGCGGCATGCGCGAAATCAACCCCCAGGCCGAAGTGCGCGTGCTGTGGCTGAACAGCTGGTTCGACCCGGCACGCGAACGCGAAGCGGCGCTCACGCTCGTCAACCAGGGTGCTGACGTGCTGACCAACCACTCCGGCTCGCCCGCCGTGCCCCAGGTAGCCGAAGAGCGCGGTGTGAAACTGGTGGCCTACCAGAGCGACATGCGCAAGTTCGCGCCCAAGGCGCAGCTCACCTCGGTGCTGCACCAATGGGGCCCGTACTACACCGCCGTGGCGCGTGCGGTGCTTGGCGGCACCTGGGTGCCGCGCCCGGTGTGGGGCGGCATGAAAGATGGCTTCATCGCCCTGGCGCCCCTGAGCGCCGACGTGCCCGCGGCGGTCGCGGCCAAGGTGCGTGAACGTGAAGAGCAGATCCGCGCCGGGCGCTTTCACCCGTTCTCGGGCCGTATCGCAGACCGTGAAGGCCGCGAACGGCTGAGCGGTGGTGTGCTGAGCGATGAAGCGCTGGCGAAGATCGATTACTTTGTGCCCGGTGTCGTGGGCACTTTACCCAAGGCTCAGTGATCTGAACCGTTACTGCACCGCCGCCAGCATGGCCGCCGCCTGCGGCCCGAAGGCATAGGCGTCCATGCCCAGGCAGCCGTAGGTGATGCTGTCGTGCAGGCGCAGCGGCACCGCCTCGCGCCCGCCGGCACCTGCGGCCACATACCAGGGCAACAGGTGCTCGTCGGTGGGGTGCATGTCCACCGCGTGCGGCGCCAGGGTGCGGTAGGCAAACAGCGCGTCCCAGTCGCGCGCCGTGCTGCGCTCCAGCAGCCACTGCCGGAAGGCCGCGCTTTGCGGAATTTCGGGCCGGTCAACACCGCGGTTCAGCCCATCGGCAAACACGCGCCGCAGGTTGTGCGTGATGCTGCCGCTGCCCAGCACCAGCACGCCTTCGGCGGCCAGCGTGGCCAGCGCCTGGCCCATTTCGAACTGCTTTTGCGGTGCCCAGCCGGGCACCCAGGCCAGCGGCAGCACGGGCACGTCGGCATCGGGCCAGGCGAACTTCAGCACCGTCCAGATGCCGTGATCCAGGCCGCCTTGGTCCGCCACATGGGCCGGCAGGCCGGCGGCTTGAATCAAACGTTGTACCTGCCGCGCCAGCGCGGGTGCGCCCGGCGCGTCATAGCGCATCTGGTACAGGCGCTCGTCGAAGCCGCCGAAGTCGTACACCGCCTCGTGCCGCGCGGCGCCCATCAGCACGGGTTCGCGCATCAGGCTGTGGGCTGAAATCGCCAGCACGGCCTTGGGGCGGCCGAAGCTGCGGTCGATGGCCGGGCCCAGGCGTTGCATGAAGGCGCCGGCTTCGCGCGGCTCCAGCGCCGTCATCGGTGAGCCATGGGAAATGTAGAGCGCGGGCAGGTTTTTCATGGTGGCGATTGTTTCAGTGCGGTTTCAGTGCGGCAGCGGGGCATTGTTGCGCCGCGCGCCGTGCAGCGTGGCGGTGCGTTACCGTCATGCCCTATGGCCACTGCTGCTGACCTCCGCTTCGCGCCCTTGGCGCCGTCTGTCTGGGCCCTGGCCTGGCGCCAGATGCGGCGCGACACCTCGGCCGGCCAGTTGCGCCTGCTGGCCCTGGCGGTGATGCTGGCCGTGGCCGCCCTCACCGCGGTGGGTTTTTTTGCTGACCGCTTGAACGCCGCGTTGGCACGCGACGCGCGGCAACTGCTCGGCGGCGACGCCATCGTCGCCAGCGACCAACCCGCGCCACCCGCCTTCGCGGCCAAGGCCGCCGAACTGGGTCTGCTGGCCGCGCGCACCACCAGCTTCCCCAGCATGGGCCGCGCGCGCGACGAGCGCGGCGGCGCGGCGCGCCTGGTGTCGGTCAAAGCCGTGAGCAGCGCCTACCCGTTGCGCGGCAGCCTGCGCCTGAAGGCGGGCGCTGCGGCGCCGGAGTTGAGCGTGGCCGCTGCGCCGCCGCCCGGCACGGTGTGGGTCGACCCGGCCTTGCTCGACGCCCTGGGCCTGCAAGTGGGTGATGACCTGCTGCTCGGCGATGCCACGCTGCGCATTGCGCAGATCATCATCATCGAGCCCGACCGCGGCGCCGGCTTCATGGCCTTTTCACCGCGCGTGCTGCTCAACGAGGCAGACCTGCCCGCCACCGCGCTGATCCAGCCCGCCAGCCGCGTGACCTACCGCCTGGCCGTGGCCGCGCCGCCGGGGCGAGACAGCGCTGTGGCCGCCTTCACCGCCTGGGCCGAACAAAGCATCAAGGCCGAGGCGCCACGGGGCTTGCGGCTCGAATCGTTTGAAGCCGGCCGGCCCGAAATGCGCCAGACGCTGGACCGCGCGAAATCGTTCCTCAACTTGGTGGCCTTGCTCGCGGCCTTGCTGGCGGCGGTGGCGGTGGGCATCGCCGCGCGCGACTTCGCCCAGGCCCACCTTGATGACTGTGCCATGTTGCGCGTGCTGGGCTTGTCGCAAGCGCGCATCGCCTGGGCCTACACGCTGGAATTCGTGGCCCTGGGCGTGCTGGCCAGCCTGGCCGGGGTGCTGGCGGGCGGCTTGGTGCACCTGGGCTTCGTGGCGCTGCTGCGTTCGTTCATGGACACGGCCTTGCCGCCACCCGGCTGGCAACCGGCGCTGTATGGCCTGGGTGTGGGCTTGACCCTGCTGTTGGGGTTCGGCTTGGCGCCCGTGCTGCAACTGGCCCGCGTGCCGCCGCTGCGCGTGCTGCGCCGCGACCTGGGTGGCCTGAAGGCCGCGCCGCTGGGCGTGCTGGCGTTGGGCGCGCTGGGCTTTGCCGGCCTGCTGCTGGCGCTGGCGCAAGACCGCAAGCTGGGGCTCATCACCGTGGGCGGGTTTGCTGCGGCCGTGGCCGTGTTTGCGCTGGCCGCTTGGGGCGCCGTGAGCTTGCTCAAGCGCGCCGTGCCCGAAGCGCGCGCGCCGCGCTGGCTGCTGCTGGCCACGCGCCAGCTCGCTTCGCGCACCGTGTTCTCGGTCATCCAGGTGGCCGCGCTGGCGGTGGGCTTGATGGCGTTGATCCTGCTGGTGCTGCTGCGCACTGACTTGGTTGTCAGTTGGCGCAAGGCCACCCCGGCCGACGCCCCAAACCGCTTCGTCATCAACATCCAGCCCGACCAAGCCGACGCCTTTCGCGCCGCGCTGGCCCATGCCGGCGTGGCCAAGTACGATTTTTTCCCCATGATCCGCGGCCGCCTGGTGGCCATCAACGAGCAAGCCATCAGCCCACAAAGCCTGCCCGATGAACGCGCCCGGCGCAGCCTGGAGCGCGAGTTCAACCTGAGCCACGACCTGGCCTTGCCTGACCATAACCTGGTGGTGAGTGGGAAGTGGCAGCCCGGTGAACCCGATGCGCTGAGCGTGGAAGAAGGGCTGGCCAAGTCGCTGGGCATCAAGCTGGGTGACCGGCTGCGCTTCGATGCCGGTGGCCAAACCCTGCAAGGGCGGGTGACCAGCCTGCGCAAGGTGGATTGGGGCTCGATGCGGGTCAACTTCTTCGTGCTGTTCCCGCTGGCCAACATGCCCGATGCACCGCGCAGTTATATCAGCGCCTTCCGCGCGCCCGCGGGTGGCGCAGGAGCCGCAGGCGCCACGGGTGGCGAGCCGGGGTTCGATAACGCACTGAGCCGCGAATTCCCCAACCTCACCAACGTCGACGTCTCGGCCTCGGTGGCCCAGGTGCAGCGCGTGCTCGACCAGGTGATCCGCGCGGTGGAGTTTTTGTTTGCCTTCACCCTGGCCACCGGCCTGGTGGTGTTGGTGGCGGCGGTGAGCGCCACGCGCGAAGCCCGCGCGCGCGAATTTGCCTTGATGCGTGCCCTGGGCGCCAGCTCCAAACTGCTGGCCCAAGTGCAACGCACTGAACTGCTGGGCGTGGGCGCGCTGGCCGGTGTGCTGGCCAGCCTGGCCGCGCTGGCGGTGGGCTGGGCGCTGGCGCGCTGGGCGTTTGAATTTGTCTGGGCGCCACCGCTGTGGGTGCCGCTGGCCGGCGCCGCAGCGGGCGCGGTGTTGGCCCTGGCCGCAGGCTGGTTCAGCCTGCGCCAGGTGCTGCGCACGCCGGTGGTCGAGACACTGCGGCGCAGTGCCGAATGAAGCTTTGCGCTTGTCTGGCCTGTCTGATCAGAACGTGAACTTGGCGCCCAGCGACCACTGCCGGTACTGCGGGCTCGGGTTCTGCACCAGGTAGCCCAGGTTCAGGCTCCAGGCCTTGCTGGCCGCGTAGCGCAGGCCCACGCCGTAGCCGGATTCGCCGTCAACGCTCATCACCTCGCCCATCACTTCCAGGCCATTGCCCAGGTTGTATTCGAGCGCCACGTTGGCGTTGCTGAAACCGCGCTTGGGGCTCACGCTGCGGTCCTGGCTCCAACCGAGGTTGGCGTTGATCGTGACCTGCTCATTGACTTGTTTGCTCAACACGCCATTCAGAAAAACGCTGTCCGTGCCGAACGAGCCGCCGGTGACCTTGCTGCCCAGCACGCCCCAGGCCAGCGTCAAGGCCAGGTCGCCGCCCTTGTTTTTGTACAGGCCTGTCTTGCCATTGATGCTGGCGATCTGGCCCGTGATGCCGCCGCCCTTGGCCTGGCCGTAGCTGACCGCCACCTGGCTCGATCCGAGCACGCCGCAGCCGAGCTGCGTGTTCCAGCCGTTCACCGTGGGCGAGCCACTGACGCGCCCGCTGTCCAGAAAGGATTCCCACTCGCATTCACCTTTGCCCAGCACACCGGCGTCTTCGGTGACCAGTGGGCGCCCGGCGTGGGCGCTGGTGGCCAGCAGGGCCAGGGTGGCAGCGGCGAGAAAATGGCGATCCAAGGACATGCAAACTTCGAGTTTTGTAGGATGGGCGGGTACGCTAGCCGACAACGGCACCGCTTCAGGCCGGAATGGCGCCCGAGAACGGCTCCATTCCTGCCCAGGCAGGGCCGCCGCCGGGCCAAGCTCGGCTCCGTGCCCCCAGGCGCAGCGTGAGCCCTGAGCCATACTGCGGCCATGAAGCGCGAGCCCCGTGCGCGCCATTTGCGCGTGCTGCACCTGGAAGATTCCGAACTCGATCACGAACTGGCCATGGCCCACCTGGGCCGCGACGGCCAACGTGTGAAGGCACTGCGCATCGACACCCGCGCCCAGTTCGAAGCCGAACTGCACGGTGAGTGGGACGTGATCGTTTCCGACTACAACTTGCCCGGCTTTTCCGGCCTGGCGGCGCTGGAGATGCTCAATGCCTCGGGCCGGCTGGTGCCGTTCATCCTGGTGTCGGGCGAGATCGGTGAAGACGTGGCGGTGCAGGCCATGCGCAACGGCGCCAGCGACTACCTGCTCAAGAGCCACCTCGCGCGCTTACAGCCGGCGGTGCAAAACGCCATCACCGCCGCGCGCGAACGGCGCCAGCGCCTGGCCGCCACGGCCGAAGTGCAGGCCTCGCGCGAACGCCTGCGTGAACTGGCCCAGCACTTGCAAATCAGCGTCGAGGCCGAGCGCACGGCCATTGCGCGCGAGATCCATGATGACGTGGGCGGCGCCCTGTCAGCCTTGAAGTTTGATCTGGCCTGGATCGAACGGCACAGCGGCGACGCCGCCATCCAGGAGCGCGCGCGCTCGGCGCTTGAGACCGTGGGCCTGGCGCTGGAAAGCAGCCAGCGCATCATGCACAACCTGCGCCCGGCCATCCTTGAGCAAGGCCTGGTGGCCGCGTTGCAGTGGATGAGCAGCCGCTTCGAACGGCGCACCGGCACCACGTGCATCTTTCGCACCAGCCACGACAGCATGCAGTTGCCCGTGGGTGTGCCGCTGGTGGCTTATCGCATGGCGCAAGAGGCGCTCACCAATGTGAGCAAGCACGCCCAAGCCAGCCGCGTGAGCGTGGACTTGTCGCTGGCCGGCGGCGTGTTGTCGCTTGAAGTCAGCGACAACGGCCGCGGCCTGACCGATGACGACCTGGCCAAGCACAAGAGCTTCGGCATCCGCGGCCTGCATGAGCGCGCGGGCACGGTGGGCGGCTGGATCGAGTTGAGCGCCCCCAGGCCGGCCGAGGCCGGCTGCCCCCCGTGGGGGTCAAGCAAAGTGGCAAAGCCACATTCGCTTGAGAGCAGCGGCGCGGCCGGCACCGGCGGCCATGCCCTGGCCGGTGGCACCACGCTGTTGCTTTCCGTGCCGCTGAACACCCCTGCTGTGAACCAGCAACTCACCCTGGACGATGCCATGATCGAACACAACCCCTCGGCCTGGGGCGAGCTGTGATCCGTGTCATTCTTTGCGACGACCATGCGCTGATCCGGCGCGGCATTCGCGACACGCTGTCTGACGCCGCCGACATTGAAGTCGTGGGCGAAGCCGGCGACTACGGTGAACTGCGCGTGCTGATGCGCGACAAGACCGCCGACGTGCTCGTGCTCGACATCAATCTGCCCGGGCGCAGCGGTCTGGACGTGCTGCACGTGCTGAAGGACGAGGCCACGCCGATGCGCGTGCTGGTCGTCTCGATGTACCCCGAAGACCAGTACGCGATCCGGGCGCTGCGCGCCGGCGCGTTCGGCTACGTCAACAAGGGCGGCGACCCGGCGCAGATCGTGCTCGCGGTCCGCACCGTGGCGCAGGGCCGCAAGTACGTCACTCCCGAGATCGCGCAGATGCTGGTCGAGAGCCTGACCGCACCGCAGATCGCGAACCCGCACGAGAAGCTCTCGGATCGCGAGTTGCAGACGCTGGTGATGATCGCCTCCGGCAAGCGCCTGTCCGACATCGCCGAGCAACTGATGTTGAGCCCGAAGACGGTCAGCGTGTACCGCGCCCGCGTGCTCGAGAAGCTCGGCCTGACCAACAACTCGGAGATGACGGTCTACGCGATCCGCAACGGCCTGGTCGGCAGCGAGTAACCGTCATCTCCTGCGCGTGCTGGCGTCGATGCACGTTGTGGCTTGGCAGTCGTGCGGCGGCGCCGCGCGAGCGGGGCGGC
>JANMYI010000379.1:0-3333 GCA_031381955.1 Burkholderiales bacterium | reverse complement strand
CCAAGTTCCTGCAACCCACGCGGGGAACGATCCACTTTAACGGCATCGACATTTCGGCCGAGCAGCCGGCGCAGATCGCGCGGCGCGGCGTGATCCGCTCGTTCCAGATCTCGGCCACCTTCGGCCACATGACCGCGCTTGAAAACGTTCGCGTGGCCTTGCAGCGCAAGCTCGGCACCTCGTTTCACTTCTGGCGGTCGGGCCGCAGCCTGGACCAACTCAACGCCCGCGCCATGGAGTTGCTGGCCGCGGTGGACTTGACCGACTACGCGCGCACGCTGGCGGTGGAAATGCCCTATGGCCGCAAACGCGCGCTCGAGATCGCCACCACGCTGGCGCTCGACCCCGAGCTGATGCTGCTCGACGAACCAACGCAAGGCATGGGCCACGAAGATGTTGACCGCGTGGCCGAGCTGATCCGCAAGGTGGCGGCGAATCGCACGGTGCTGATGGTGGAGCACAACCTGTCGGTGGTGGAAAAGCTCAGCGATGTGATCACGGTGTTGCAGCGCGGGCAGATCCTGGCCGAAGGGCCTTACTCGGTGGTCTCGCAAGACCCGCGCGTGCTCGAAGCCTATGTGGGGGTCGAGGCATGAATGAAATGCTGCGCATCACCGACCTGCACGCCTTCTACGGCGAGTCGCACATCCTGCACGGCATCGACCTGCGGGTGAACGAAGGCGAACTCGTCACCTTGCTCGGGCGCAACGGCTCGGGCCGCTCGACCACGCTCAAAGCCATTCTCGGCCTGGTGGGCCGGCGCACCGGCTCGGTGATGCTGGCCGGCAGCGAAATCACCGCGCTGGCGCCACACACCATCGCCCGCCTCGGCCTGGGCTACTGCCCGGAAGAACGCGGCATCTTCTCGGGCCTGAGTGCCGAAGAGAACCTGATGCTGCCGCCCGTGGAGCGCTCCGGCGGCATGACGCTGGAGGAAATCTACGGCGTCTTCCCCAACCTGTACGAGCGCCGCAACAGCCCGGGCATGCGCCTTTCCGGTGGCGAGCAGCAGATGCTGGCCATGGCGCGCATCTTGCGCACCGGCGCGCGGCTGCTGCTGCTCGACGAGATCACCGAAGGCCTGGCGCCGGTGATCGTGAAGAAGCTCGGCGAGGTGATCCGCCTGCTCAAGACGCGCGGCTACACCATCGTGCTGGTGGAGCAGAACTTCCGCTTCGCCGCCCCGCTGGCCGACCGCCACTACGTGCTCGAACACGGCCGCATCGTGGCCACCGTGCTCAAAGACGAGCTCGAGGCCAAGACCGGGATGCTGCACGAGCTGCTCGGCGTGTGATGCCCCACTGCAGGGCACCCAGCCATCAAAACAAACCATCGAAATAAGCCAGCAAGACAGGCCATCGATATTTCATCCTTCCCCTTCCAACCTGCGAAAGCCCTTCATGAACTTCAAAGCCCTGACCCTCGTTGCTGCGCTCGCAGCAGCCTTCGCACCCGCCCAAGCCCAGGTGTCCGACAACGTGGTGCGCATCGGCGTGTTGACGGATCTCTCGGGCGCCTATTCCGACATCGCCGGCAAGGGCACGATCATCGCCACGCAGATGGCGATTGACGACTTCATGGCCAAGGACAAGCCGGCCTTCAAGGTCGAGATGGTGTCGGCCGACCACCAGAACAAGGGCGACATCGCCGCCAACAAGGCGCGCGAGTGGTTCGAGAAGAGCGGCGTCGATGTGGTCAGTGAACTGGTGACGACTTCGGTGGCGCTGGCGGTGCAGAAGATCGCCAAGGAAAAGAACCGCATCGCGCTGGTCTCTGGCGCGGCCTCCACGCGCGTCACGAACGAAGACTGCAACGACGTGACGGTGCACTGGACCTACGACACCTACGCCGTGGCCAACGGCACCGCCAAGGCGGTGACGCAGGGTGGCGGCAAGAAGTGGTTCTTCCTCACCGCCGACTACGCCTTCGGCCATTCGCTGGAGAAAGACGCCATGGCCGTCGTCAAGGCTAACGGCGGCGAAGTGGTGGGCTCGGTGCGGCACCCGTTCCCGGGCTCGGACTTTTCTTCCTTCCTGCTCAAGGCGCAATCTTCGGGCGCGCAGATCATCGGCCTGGCCAACGCCGGCGCCGACACCATCGGCTCGATCAAGCAGGCGGCCGAATTCGGCATCACGCCCAAGCAGCAACTCGCCGGGCTGCTGATGTTCATCACCGACGTGCATTCGCTGGGCCTGAAGACCACGCAATCGATGTACCTCACCGAAGGCTTCTACTGGAACCTGAACGACGACACGCGGGCCTGGTCGAAGCGCTTCTTCGACCAGCACAAGCGCATGCCCACCATGGTGCAGGCCGGCCAGTATTCATCGGTCATGCATTACCTCAAGGCAGTGAAGGCCAGCGGCAGCGACGACACGGCCAAGGTGATGGCGCAAATGAAGAAGAAGCCCGTGAACGACTTCTTCGCCAAGAACGGCACGATCCGCGCCGACGGCCGCATGGTGCACGACATGTACCTGCTGCAAGTGAAGAAGCCGGCCGAGTCGACCACGCCTTGGGACTACTACCACGTGCGCGCCACCATTCCCGCGGCCGAGGCGTTCCAGCCGCTCGCGGCGTCGAGCTGCCCGCTGATCAAGAAGTAGTAAAACAAGAAGTTAACCTTCCAGAAAAGGCACACCAGGCCGCCGCCATGCAACTCTTCGGCATCACGTCACAAGAACTGTTCGGGCAGTTGCTGCTCGGGCTCATCAACGGCTCGTTCTATGCCGTGTTGAGCCTGGGGCTGGCAGTCATCTTCGGGCTGCTCAACATCATCAACTTCTCGCACGGCGCGCTGTACATGTTGGGCGCGTTTTTGGCGCTGCTCGGGTTGACGCACTTCGAGATGAACTACTGGGTCGCGCTGCTGCTGGTGCCGGCCGTGGTGGCGTTGATCGGGGTGGTGGTCGAGCGCCTGATGCTGCGCCACCTGTACAAGCTCGATCACCTTTACGGGCTGCTGCTGACGTTCGGCCTGGCCCTCATGCTCGAAGGCACGATGCGCTACTTCTTCGGCATCTCGGGCGAGACCTACCCCGTGCCCGAGGCGCTGGCCGGTGGCGCCAACCTGGGCTTCATGTTCATGCCGCTGTACCGCGGATGGGTCGTGCTGGCGTCCCTCACCGTGTGCTTCGGCACCTGGTATTTGATCGAACGCACCTCGCTGGGCGCCACCTTGCGCGCCGCCACCGAAAAGCCGCAACTGGTGCAGGCCCTGGGCATCAATGTGCCGGTGCTGGTTACCGCAACCTACGCCGCCGGGGTGGCGCTGGCCGGTTTTGCCGGCGTGCTGGCGGCGCCGGTGGTGCAGGTAAACCCGTTGATGGGGTC
>JANMYI010000376.1:0-8427 GCA_031381955.1 Burkholderiales bacterium | reverse complement strand
CCGTGGTTTCAAAGAATTCGGGGCTCTGGCGCAGCACGTGCGCGTACACGGCGCTGTTCGGTGTCGGCGCGGCCCTGGGCACCTTCTCGGCGCTGCGCTTTTACATGGTGAGCTGGCTGGGCGAGCGCGTCACGGCCGACTTGCGCAGCGCCGTGTACGCGCACGTGCTGCGCCAGAGCCCCGAATTCTTTGAAACCACGGCCACCGGCGAAGTGCTGTCGCGCCTGACCACCGACACCACCTTGGTGCAAACCGTGGTCGGCTCCTCGCTGAGCATGGGCCTGCGCAATGTGGTGATGGGCATCGGCGCGCTGGGCATGCTGGTCTTCACCAACCCGGTCGTGATGACGCAGGTGCTGGGCATCCTGGTGCTGGTGGTGTTGCCAAGCCTTTACTTCGGCCGGCGCGTGCGCAAGCTCAGCCGCGCCAGCCAGGACCGCGTGGCCGACACCAGCGCCATTGCCTCCGAGGTGCTCAACGCCATGCCGGTGGTGCAAAGCTATGTCCAGGAAGCGCGCGAGGCGCAGCGCTTTGCCGTGGCCAGCGAGGCCGCGTTCGACGTGGCGCGCAAGCGCACAAGGGTGCGCGCACTGCTGGTGGCCTTCATCATCACCGCCACCTTTGGCGCGCTGTTGTGGGGCCTGTACCAAGGCACGCAGGCCGTGCTGCGCGGCCAGATCAGCGCCGGCCACCTGGGCCAGACGGTGGTGTTCGTGATGATCTTGGTGGGCAGCGTGGCCGTGCTGTCGGAGGTCTATGGCGACTTGCTGCGCGCCGCCGGCGCCACCGAGCGGCTGATGGAGTTGCTGGCCAGCGTGTCGCCGGTGCTCGACACGGCCCAGCCGCGCGCGCTGCCCGCCGCCACCGCGGGCTCCACGGTGGCGCTGAGCGGGGTCACCTTCCACTACCCCTCGCGCCCCGCGCAGGCGGCCTTGCGCGACGTGTCTTTCAGCGTGGCGCCGGGCGAGACGGTGGCCCTGGTAGGCCCGAGCGGTGCGGGCAAGAGCACGGTGCTGCAACTGCTGCTGCGCTATTACGACGTGAACGCCGGCACGGTGCGGCTCGATGGCGTGGCCCTGCCTGACTTGGCCCTGGGCGATTTGCGCGCGCGCATCGGCATCGTGCCGCAAGACAGCACCGTGTTTTCCACCAGCGCGCTGGAAAACATCCGCTACGGCCGGCCCACGGCCGGCGATGAAGACGTCATCAACGCGGCCAAGGCGGCCTACGCGCACGACTTCATCAGCGCCCTGCCCGAGGGCTATGCCACGTTCCTGGGTGAACGCGGCGTGCGCCTGTCGGGTGGTCAGCGCCAGCGCATCAGCATTGCGCGCGCGATGCTGAAGAACCCGCCGCTGCTGCTGCTGGATGAAGCCACCAGCGCGCTCGACGCCGAAAGCGAACGCATGGTGCAGGCCGCGCTTGAAGCGGCGATGAGCGGGCGCACCACCATCGTGGTGGCGCACCGCCTGGCCACCGTGCTGCGGGCCGATCGCATCATCGTGCTGGAGGCCGGGCGCATCGTCGACATGGGCAGCCACGCCGCGCTGGTGGCCCGCGGCGGCCTGTACGCGCGGCTCGCGGCCATGCAGTTTGAACAGGCATAATTCATGCACATACTTCATGGACATTGCCATGCGCCAGTTTCATGACGGCCCCAAGCGGCCCATCAACCTCTCGCTCAACGCCGAAGTGCTGGAGGCCGCTAAGGCCATGGGCATGAATGTGTCGGCCACCGTCGACGCCTTGCTGACAGCTGAAGTCAGCCGCCGCTACTGGGAGCGCTGGAACGAAGACAACAAGGAAGCCATCGCGCACTACAACGCGCGCATTGAACGCGAAGGCTTGCCGCTGGCGCGCTACCGCACGTTCATGAAGGGTGGCTGATGGCGCGCTTTGATGTCTATGCCAACCCGCAGCGCAGCGAGCGGCGCCTGACCCCGTACTTCCTGGATGTACAGAACAACTACATCGACCACGTTGCCACGCGCGTGGTGATACCGCTGCGCAAGGAAGCCCTGTTCGGGCCGCGCGCCAAGCACATCAACCCACTGCTTCAAATCGGCGAGGTGGCCTGCGTGCTCGACACCAGCACCCTGGGTGCGGTGCCCTTGAGTGTGTTGAGCAGCCCGGTGGCCCACCTGTCGAAAGACCGCGAGCTGGTGCAAGCCGCCCTGGACACCCTCTTCGGAGCCTATTGAAGTGGCAACAAACCCCCGCCCGGCCCGCAGCCAGTACGAAGACTTCATGCGCCACGTCTACACGCATGGCGTGGCCAAGACCGACCGCACCGGCACCGGAACGCGCAGCGTGTTCGGCCACCAGATGCGTTTCGATTTGAGCGCAGGCTTCCCGCTCGTCACCACCAAGAAGGTGCACCTGAAGTCCATCATCCTCGAGCTGCTGTGGTTCCTGCGCGGCGACTCCAATGCGCGCTGGCTGCAGGAACGCGGCGTGACGATCTGGAACGAATGGGCCGCGCCCGATGGCGAGTTGGGCCCGGTGTACGGCGTGCAGTGGCGCAGTTGGCCCACGCCGGGCGGCGGCCACATCGACCAGATCACCGAAGTGATGAACCAGCTCAAGGCCAACCCCGAATCACGCCGCCTGATCGTGAGCGCCTGGAACGTGGCCGAGCTGCCCAGGATGGCGCTGGCACCGTGCCATGCGCTGTTCCAGTTCTATGTGGCGCCCGGTGACTCGCCTTCGGCGCGGGGAAAACTCTCGTGCCAGCTCTACCAGCGCAGCGCCGACATCTTCCTGGGCGTGCCGTTCAACATCGCCAGCTACGCGCTGCTCACGCACATGGTGGCGCAGCAATGCAACCTGGATGTCGGCGACTTCATCTGGACCGGTGGCGACTGCCACATCTACAACGACCACCTGCCCCAGTGCGAACTGCAGCTTTCGCGCACGCCGCTGCCCTATCCAGCGCTGGAGATCAAGCGCCACCCCGCCAGCTTGTTCGACTACGAATACGAAGACTTCGCCGTGCTGGGCTATGAAGCCCACCCGCACATTGCGGGCAGGGTGAGCAAATAGGGCTTCAAGCGGCTTCGGCCCACCGGCGCGCCAGCGCGCCGTTGATGGCCTTGCTCAGTTCGGCTGGATCGATCGGTTTGGAGACATAGTCGTCCATGCCGGCGCGCATGTAGTCGTCGCGGTCGGACAACATGGCGTTGGCCGTCACGGCCACGATCGGGATGTGCGCCACGGCACCCGGCAGCGCGCGGATGGCCCGCGTGGCCTGCGGGCCATCCATCTCAGGCATCTGCACATCCATCAGCACCATGTCATAGCGCTCGCGCTGCACCTGCGCCACGGCCTGGCGGCCATCGCCAACGATGTCGCAGGCATGGCCCATCTTTTCCAGCAGCGCCTGGATCAGGATCTGGTTGACGGCGTCGTCTTCGGCCACCAGGATGTTCAGCCGCGGCACGTCGGCCGGGCCCGCCGGCACGCTGCGCAGGGCCTCGACCCGGGCTGCGGCCAGGCTCACCGGCAAGGCCAGCGAGAGACTGAAAATGCTGCCCTGCCCCGGCGTGCTTTGCACGCTGATTTGCCCGCCCATCAGGGTGATGATCTCGCGGCAGATGGCCAGGCCCAGGCCACTGCCACCATAGCGGCGCGAGCTGCTGTTGTCGGCCTGGGTGAAGCGGTCGAACAAGGTGGGCAAGGCCGCGGCCGGGATGCCGATGCCGGTGTCTTGCACGCTCAAGCTCAGGCCCACACGCCCATCTGCCAGCCATTGGTGCGTCAGGTGCAACTCTACGCGGCCGCGCTCGGTGAACTTCAGGGCGTTGCCCAACAGGTTGATCAGCACCTGGCGGAAACGGTCGGCGTCCCCCAGCAGCCACGGTGGCGGCACCTGCGCGGGCTCGGGGGTGCAGCGTACGTTGAGTTCCAGCCCGCGCGCGCTCGCCCGCGTGCCCAGCATGCCGACCACATCCTGCACCGCCTGCCAGGGCGAAAAGGGCGCCTGGCGCAGGCTCATGCAACCGGCCTCGACCTTGGACAGGTCGAGGATGTCGTTGATGAGGCTCAGCAGGCTGCGCCCCGAGCCTTGAATCAACTCGGCGTACTTGCGCTGCTCGGCGTCGAGCCGGGTGTCGAGGATCAACCCGTTGAGCCCCAGCACGGCGTTCAAAGGGGTGCGAATTTCGTGACTCATGGCAGCCAGGAAGCGCGACTTGGCGTCGTTGGCCGCCTCGGCAGCCTGCAAGGCCAGCTGCAGGCGGCGTTCGCCCGCCGTGATGTCACGGTACACGCTCACGATGCCGCCTTCGGGCGTGGCCCGCTCGACCGAATGCACCACCATGCCGTTGGCCAAGGTCTGTTCATGCACATCGCCGTCGCCATGGCGGCGCGCACGGCGGACCTGCTTCCAGGCCTCGCGCTCGTGCTCACTGGCGTGGGGCAGCACGTGCGCCGCGGCGACGCCGATGAAGTGCTCAAACGGCACGCCCGCGGCCATGACCCCGCGCAACCAGGGAAATAGCTCCAGGTAGCGCGCGTTCCAGGCCAGCACACGGTCTTGCGCGTCGCACAGCAGCAAGCCGTCCGACATCGACTCCAGGGCCTGTTCCAGCGAGGCCTTCGACTGCGCCATCTGCGCCCGCGCCGCGCGCAGGCTGCGCGCGTTCCGCAGCGCGAGGCGCCCCACGGCCACGATCAGCAGGATGAAACCACCGGCCACGGCCAGGGTGGCATTGCGTTCGCTGCGCCAACGCGCCAGGGCGTCGTGCAGCGGCAGGCTGGCACTGACCCGCATGTTGCGGTACAGCGTGGGCCGCGCCGTCAGCAAGGACTCGGCCCCGCCGAACCGGGCTGGGCCTTGGAACACCTTGCCCGACAGCTGCAGGCTGCTCAGCGGCTTGATCAGGCTGCCCAGCACGCGCTCGTTGGCGGGCACGGTGGCCAGCAGCAGGCCATCGTCACGCTCGAAGTTCACCACCAGGCCTTTGATCTCTTCGCCCTGGGCAATGATGTCGGCCAGCAATTGCAACTGCACTTCGGCCACCGCCACCAGGGCCTGCCCCTGCAAGCGCACGCTGCGGCCAAAGTACAAGGAACGCTCACCAGTCATGAAGTTGTTGGCCGGGGCGCTGACCATCAGGGTGGGTGCCGCCTCGGCCAGCACGCTGCCCAAGAAGCCCGCAGGCAGCGCCAAACCCAGGCGCATCGTGTTGGCGTCGGCAGCGGCAACGACTTGGCCCTGCGGCGTCATCAGCACCACGTCGCGCAGCAGCATGTCGCGTTGCTGCACGCCGCGCAGCAGGCGCTGTGCGCGCTCGTTGTGCACGACGGGCGCGCTGATTTGGGCGTCGTCCAGCAACTGCGGCAGGCCGGCCAGCATCAAGTCGATGCCCAGCAGGTTGCGGTTCAACGCCGCCTCGGCGCCGCTGACAAAGCGCTCGGTGAGCCGGGCACGTTCGGCCAACTCGTGCTGGCGCGACCCGGCCAGCATGGCTGCGGCGGTGGCCAACACGGCCAGCACGAACACGATCACAGCGAAGTGGATCGCGCCGTCCTGCCGCAAGAGTTTGAACATGGGTGCGGGGCTGACGCTTAGGCGCGTGCGTTCAAGGTGCAGGTTCAGGCAGTGGGTCAGCGCCTGCGTTCACCGCGCCGTGGCGGTGATGCCCAGCGCGGTGCCGATGGTCTGGTTCCAGACCTGCGCGCACGGCGGCCCGCAACGCTGCACCCAACGCGCCAGCACGGTGGCGGCAAAGATCTCGCGCCGGCGCGCCTCGTCGGCGCTGCTGGCACGAACCTCTTTCATGCTGCCCTTGCGCGTGCCGGTGCAGGCAGTCGCGCCGATGTTGCAGCTCACGCCTTGGCCGGCGTCGCGATCGGCCATGTCCCAGATCTGCTGCTCCAGCTTGCCGATCTCGGGCTTGAGCATGTTGCGCTGTGCCGCGCTCAGCGCTTGCCATGCCGCGCTGTTGGCGCCGAAGACAGACAGCCCCCAATTCACCGGCATCGAGTGGATATGCGTGGTCACCTCATGCAGGCCGATGTTGTTGCCCGACATCGTGCCGGTGATCACGCAGTCGATGTTCCCGTTCTGCACATTGGCCAGGATCTCGGCGAACCCGGTGCGCACCGGCGTGCCGCCCAGGGCCTCGACCAAGTCGGACTGCGAGGTGCTGGACGTGCGCACGCGCCGCCCGGCCAGGCCCGCCAGGCCGTTGATGGGCTTGTTGCAGAAGGTCACCTGCGCCGGGTAGCTGTACACGGCGAGCAGCTCGATGCCGTACTGCTCGCGCAGCGTTTTTTCCAGGAACGGCCGGTACGCCGCCACGGCGCGGCGCAGGCTGCCCATGTCGGGGCTCAGCCCGGCCAAATCGGGGGCACTGAGCACCATGTCCTGCGGCGCCGCCTGGCTGAGCAGCGCCGTGCCGAACGGCACCACGCCTTGCTGCATCAGGCGCAGCATTTCCGGCGGCTTGATGCCGGCGCGGTCGAACGGCACGATCTCGGCCGACAACTGGCCGCCACTCAAGCGTTCCAGCTCGCGCACCCAGAACGGCTCTTCGAACTGCGTGTACTGGTTCACACCGGCCAGGCCACCCACCACGCGCAAGCGCGCACTGCCCGGGGCGTCGTTCGCCTGCGGGGCGGCCCCGGCCGTGGCCAGACAGCCCGCCGCCAGCACGGCGCCGAGTGAAGCGAGGAACGACTTGGATCTGCTCATGACGATGAACTCCGAAACGACCCGTGGACTTGCGGCGCAAGTGCCTGCACGCCTGCGTGCTCTGGGTATCCGGGCCTATCGGCACAATGTTGCAAACTCTTGAGCCATGCCGCCGTGGCCGCCTGCCATGCCCGACAAGCCCACCGTGTGCCTGATAGCCGGCCTGGCGCGCAACCGCGTCATCGGCACGGGCCAGGCCCTGCCCTGGCACCTGCCGCAAGACATGGCGCACTTCCGCCGCGCCACGGCCGGCCATGCCGTGGTGATGGGGCGCAAGACCTGGGAGTCCTTGCCGCCGAAGTTCCGCCCGCTGCCCGGGCGTCGCAATGTGGTGTTGACTCAGCGCGCCGACTACCAGGCAACTGGCGCCGAAGTCGCGCCTTCGATCGGTGCCGCTTTGCTGCTCCTGCACGACGCCGCCAAGGTGTTCGTGATCGGCGGCGCCGAGGTCTATGCGCAAGCCTTGCCATTGGCCGATGAATTGCTGCTCACCGAAATCGACCGCGACTTTCACGGCGACGCCTACTTTCCTGCGCTGTCCGCAAGCTGGGTGGAAGTGCAGCGCGAGAGCCACCGGGCCGCCGCGCCGAACGATTTCGCCTTCGCGTTCGTGACCTACCGAAAGGCAGGTTAGAAGGAGATGACCATGACCAGGCTGCTTGTTCGCGCCATCGTCGCCCCGCTTCTGGCATGCGCCATGGCCAGCGCGCCCGCTGTCAACGAAGCCGCCAGTGCCCCGGGTACGCCGGGCGCAAGGGTGCGCGACTTTGGCGGCGACCACTTCGTGCTGGGCGGCGCACCGCGCATCGAGCAGCCGGTGAGTGGCGACCTGTTCGTGGCGGGCGGCAACGTGGAGGTCGACGCCCCGGTGAGCGGTGACGCCGTGGTGGTGGGCGGCAACCTGCGCCTGGCCGGCGCGGTGGGGCGCAATGTCTACGCGGCCGGCGGGCGCCTGGTCATCGAGGCACCGGTGGGCCAAAACCTGCGCCTGGCTGGTGGCCAGATTGAACTGCGCCCCAAGGCCACGGTGGCCGGCAACCTCAGCGTCTTCGGCGGCCAGATCACGCTGCGCTCGCCCGTCAAGGGCAGCGTGCAGGTTGGTGGCGGGCGGGTGCTCATCGACGCACCCGTGGGCGGTGATGTTGCCGGCGGCGCCGGCCAGCTTGAACTGGGGCCCAATGCTCGGATTGGCGGCAAGCTCAGTTACCGCAGCGGCAACACACTCATTCGCGACCCCGCCGCGCAAGTGGCCGGCGCGGTGGAACAGTTGACCGTGCCGCTGGCCGCCTCGGCCCCTGCGCCCCAGCGTGAGCGGCACATGGAGCGTGAAGGCCGCTCGCACTTTGCCTTGGCCGGCGGCAGCATGGTCTGGAGCCTGGGCCTGATGCTGCTGGCCGCGGTGCTGGTGGCTGCGTTGCCCGCCACCGCACTGCACGTGGCCCGCACCTGGCGCAGCCGTTTCGCGGCCAGCCTGTTGTGGGGTTTCATCGTGCTGGTGTGCTGGCCGGTGGGCGCTGTGCTGTTGCTCATCACGCTCATCGGCGCGCCTGTGGCACTGGTGGCCATATTGCTGTACCCGGTGCTGCTTTTCTTGGGCTATGTCAGCAGCGGCGTGGCCGTCGGTCAATGGGCACTGCAACGCTTCAAGCCGGATGCCGCGGCGCAGCGCAACTGGCGCATCGGCTTCGCAGCTTTGGGTGTGCTGGCGTTGGCCCTGCTGGCCTGGCTGC
>JANMYI010000371.1:0-7505 GCA_031381955.1 Burkholderiales bacterium | reverse complement strand
CTCGGCGGCGGCACCTTCGACATTTCGATCATCGAGATCGCCGATGTCGACGGCGAGATGCAGTTCGAAGTGCTGTCGACCAATGGCGACACCTTCCTGGGCGGCGAAGACTTCGACCAACGCATCATCGACTACATCATTGCTGAGTTCAAGAAGGATCAAGGCGTTGACTTGACGAAAGACGTGCTGGCCTTGCAACGTTTGAAGGAAGCCGCTGAGAAAGCCAAGATCGAGCTGTCGAGCAATTCGCAGACCGATGTCAACCTGCCCTACATCACGGCCGATGCCAATGGCCCGCGGCACTTGAACATCAAGCTCACCCGCGCCAAGCTCGAAAGCCTGGTCGAGGAACTGATCGCCCGCACCATCGAGCCCTGCCGCACGGCCGTGAAGGATGCCGGCGTGAAGCTCACCGACATCGACGACATCATCTTGGTGGGCGGCATGACGCGCATGCCCAAGGTGCAGGAAACGGTGAAGGAATTCTTCGGCAAGGACCCGCGCAAGGACGTCAACCCCGATGAAGCCGTGGCCGTGGGCGCCGCCATTCAGGGCCAGGTGCTGGGCGGCGACCGCAAAGACGTGCTGCTGCTCGACGTGACGCCGCTGAGCCTGGGCATCGAAACGCTGGGTGGCGTGATGACCAAGATGATCAAGAAGAACACCACCATTCCCACCAAGTTCAGCCAGGTGTTCAGCACGGCCGACGACAACCAGCCTGCGGTGACGATCAAGGTCTACCAGGGCGAGCGCGAAATCGCCACCGGCAACAAGAGCCTGGGCGAGTTCAACCTCGAGGGCATTCCGCCTTCGCCGCGTGGCATGCCGCAAATCGAAGTGAGCTTCGACATCGATGCCAATGGCATCCTGCACGTCGGCGCGAAAGACAAGGCCACAGGCAAGGAAAACAAGATCACCATCAAGGCCAACTCGGGCATCTCGGAAGAAGAGATCCAGAAGATGGTGAAGGACGCTGAACTCAATGCGGCCGAAGACGCGCGCAAGGTTGAACTGGTGCAGGCGCGCAACCAGGCCGACGCCTTGCTGCATTCGGTGAAGAAGAGCCTGGCCGAGCACGGTGCGGCACTTGACGCACCCGAGAAGGAAAGGATCGAAGCCGCGCTGAAAGACGTTGAAGAAGCGATGAAGGCTGACGATAAGGATGCGCTGACGGCCAAGACCGAAACGCTGATGACGGCCAGCCAGAAGCTCGGCGAGAAGATGTATGCGGGGGCGCAGGCCGAGGCGGCAGCTGCGGCGGGTGCGGCGGGCGCAGATGGCGCGCAGGCCAAGGCCGGCGAGGCGCCGAAGGGCGAGGCCAAGTCGCCTGACGACAACGTGGTGGACGCTGACTTCAAGGAAGTCAAGAAGTGATGTGGGGTGGCGGCCTGCGGGCCGCCTTGAACACTCGCCGCGTTCGATGCGGCAGGCCCGGCCTGCCCCTCGACGCGGCGCTTAGCTTTGTGCGGGACTGAGAGCTTTCATGGCCAAACGCGACTACTACGACACCCTGGGCGTGCCCAAGAACGCGACCGACGACGACATCAAGAAGGCCTACCGCAAGTTGGCCATGAAGCACCACCCTGACCGCAACCAGGGCGACGGCGCCAAGGCGTCGGAGGAGAAATTCAAAGAAGCCAAAGAGGCTTACGAGATGCTCTCCGAACCGAAGAAGCGTGCGGCCTACGACCAGTTCGGACACGCCGGCGTCGACACGAACAGCGGCATGCGTGGCGGCCCCGGCCCCGAAGGGTTTGGCGGCTTTGCTGAAGCTTTTGGCGACATCTTCGGCGACATCTTCGGCGCGGGCGGCCAGCGCCGCGGCGGCGGCGGCCAACAGGTCTACCGCGGCAACGACCTGAGCTATGCGATGGAGATCACGCTGGAGGAAGCCGCCTTCGGCAAGGAATCGCAAATCCGTATCCCGAGCTGGGAGGCCTGCGAAACCTGCGGCGGCAGTGGCGCCAAGGCCGGCACCAGCGCCAAGACCTGCGGCACTTGCAATGGCGCGGGCACCGTGCACATGCGCCAGGGTTTTTTCAGCATCCAGCAAACCTGCCCCAATTGCCGCGGCGCCGGCAAGGTGGTGCCCGAGCCGTGCATGGCGTGCAGCGGCGCCGGGCGGCTGAAGCGGCAAAAGACGCTGGAAGTGAAGATTCCGGCGGGCATCAATGAAGGCATGCGCATCCGCTCGGCCGGCAACGGCGAGCCGGGTACCAATGGTGGCCCGGCGGGCGACCTGTACATCGAGATTCGCATGAAAGCGCACGAGATCTTCGAGCGCGACGGCGACGACCTGCACTGCACCGTGCCCGTGGGGCTGACCACGGTGACGCTGGGCGGCAAGATCGACGTGCCCACCCTGGGCGGCAAGGCCGAGATCGATCTGCCTGAAGGCACCCAGCATGGCAAGACCTTCCGCCTGCGCGGGAAGGGCATCAAGGGCATACGTTCGAGCTACCCAGGCGACCTGTACTGCCACGTGACGGTGGAGACGCCGGTCAAGCTCACCGAGCAGCAACGCAAACTGCTGCGTGAGTTGGACGAGTCGTTCCGCAAATCGGGTGACCGCCATTCGCCCAACGCCAAGAGCTGGACCGATCGCGTCAAGGACGTGTTCAAGTAACTCACATCGGCGTCGACGCTTCTTCGCTGCGGCGCAGCCGGCGCACCGGTGCTGGCAACACGTCAACGCCGCAGCTTCATCGCTCCGCTCTTGTAGGCCTCGGCCGCAAGCTGGTAATAGCTGATGGCTTCTTCAGTCAGCTCGCGGCTGAGCTCGTCATCGGGCGCGCTCTGGCCCGTGTCAGCCAACACCACGCGCACACGGCCGTTGGGTTTGAGTTCAACAATGCGCCCGCGTTCGTAGTAGCCCACGGTCTGGTAGTTGGCCATCAACGCGCGTTGGTGGGTTCGACCTTCGCGCAAGATGTCTTGCCCGAAGAAGCGCGACTCGTAGCTGAAGTTCAACAGCGCCAGCAAAGTGGGCGCCACATCGATCTGCGAGGCAATGCTGTCCACCCTGCCTGGCGGCACATGCGCGGGCGCGTAGATGAGCATGGGGATGTGGTACGCGGGCGGCGGCAGCTCCTGCTTGCCGCGGCCGCTGTGGGTGTGGTCGGCCACGATCACGAACACGGTGTTGGCAAACCAGGGCTTCAGGCGGGCTTCGTCGATGAAGCGGCCCAGGGCGTAGTCGGTGTACTTCACGCCGCCGTCGCGCCCGGTCTTGCTGGGAATGTCGATGCGCCCGGCCGGGTAGGTGTACGGCCGGTGGTTGCTGGTGGTCATGACATGCGCAAAGAAGGGCTGCTGGCGGGCGTGGCGCGTGTCAACTTCTCTTAATACCAGGCTGAACAGGTCTTCGTCGGCCACGCCCCAGATGTTCTCGAAGTGAATCTGCTCGGGCTTGAGCACGGTGCGGTCGATCACCGTGTAGCCGTTGCCGGAGAAGAAGGCATTCATGTTGTCGAAGTAGCCATAGCCTCCATACAGGTAGAGCGCCTCGTAGCCCTGGCTCTTGAAGACTTCGCCCAGGGTGAACAGGTCGGCGTTGTCGGGCCGCTTGACGATGCTGTGGCCCGGCGTAGGTGGCACGGACAGCGTCAGCGCCTCAAGCCCACGAACGGTGCGCGTGCCGGTGGCGTACAGGCGCGTGAACAACAGGCTTTCCTTGGCCAGGGCGTCCATGCGCGGCGTGATGCCGCGCGTGTTACCGAAGCTGGCCATGAATTCGGCGCTGAAGCTTTCCACCGACACCAACACCACATTCAGGCGCTTCAACGGCCCCTGACCCTTCACCGTGCGGCGCTGCGGCGCCGGGCTGCTGGCGCCCAGCTTGTGGCCAGTGATCTCAGCCGTTAACCTCGCCAGCGCTTGGTCGCGCGGCAGCAGCCGGTAAAAGCGCTCGTAGCTGATCTCATTGGTGCGAAAGGCATGCCAGAAGTCGTAAGCGCCGTTGCCGGCCAGTTCATTGATCTGTGCGTTGCCGGAAAACTCCTTGTAGCGCGCATCCACCGCAAAGAACGCTAGCAGCGGCGCCAGCACGCACCAGCCCAGCAGGGCCACGGCACGCGCACGCCAAGGCGCCGGTGGGGCCTGCAAGGCCGGGCGCAGCAGCCGCCACGCCAAGGCCCAAAACAGCAGGCTCAACAGGGCAACACTGCCCAGCAACAACGGCAAGTTGTAGGACTCGCGGATGTTGCCCACCACTTCGTTGGTGTAGATGAGGTAATCGACCGCGATGAAATTGAAGCGCGACGCAAACTCGTTCCAGAAGGTGAACTCCGAGAACGCCACGAACACCGCCAGCACCGCCAATGGCAACAAGCCCACCGCCACCGCCCCGCGCAACAGGCGCCGCGCCCAGGCCGCCCGCTGCGGCCACAGCGCCAGCAGCAAGGCCAGCGGTGCGAGCGCGAAGACGGCCGCGGCCAGATCGAACACCGCGCCGATCAGCAACACCGGCAGCAGCTTCCATGGTAGCCACACCGACGGGTCGCCATTGAACAACGCCAAGCCCAGGCGCACCAGCAGGTTCAGCCCAAGAAAAAGCACCAGCGCGCGCGGCAGGAGCCGCAAGTATCCCGGCGCAGCCAACGCTGCCAACCGATCCATCGTCTTGATCATGTGCCACCTTGTCGGCGCCTGGCGCCCGGCGCGCCGTTGCGGCGCTGTGAGGGTGCCGATGCTACCTGCGGCACATTGCCGCTTGATTGCAAGCAGGCCTCGACCAGGCGCTCAAAACAGGCTGCCTTGCTGGGTTGATTCCTGCGTCGCGGTGGCCGGGCGCCGAAACGCCGACAGATCGAGCTCGAATCGTTCACGGTTCAGCCCCAGGCGCGCACAGGCTTTGGTGAAACGCTGGCGCACCAGTTGCGCCCAGACACCTTGCCCTGTCATGCGGCTGCCGAAACGCGCATCGTTGTCCTTGCCGCCGCGCATGTCGCGCACCCGGGCCATGACCCGCGCCGCACGTTCAGGGAAATGCTGTTGCAGCCAGGTCTGGAACATCGGATTCACTTCCCAGGGCAGGCGCAGCACGATGCTGAAGGCGCGCGTGGCACCGGCATCAGCGGCGGCTTGCAGAATGCGTTCAAGGTCGGGCTCGTTCAGGAACGGAATGACCGGCGACACGCTCACGCCCACCGGCACGCCAGCGCGTGCCAGTGCCGCGATGGTGCGCAGCCGCCGCTGCGGCGAGGCGGCGCGCGGCTCCATGACGCGGGCCAGGTGTGGGTCGAGCGTGGTGATCGACACGTACGCAGCAAACAGCTTGGCCTGGCCCATCGGCGCCAGCAAATCTAGATCGCGTTCAATCAGCGAGCCCTTGGTGAGCAGCGAGAAGGCATGCTGAGTTTCGGCCATGACTTCGATCACACCCCGGGTGATGCGCAGTTTGCGCTCCAGGGGTTGATACGGGTCGGTGACCGAGCCGATGTTCAACGCCGCGGGCTCGTACGCTCGGCTGGCAATGGCCTTGCGCAAGGCCGCCGCCGCATTAACTTTGGCAACGATGCGGGTTTCGAAATCGAGGCCCGGTGAGAGATCGAGGTAGCTGTGCATGGGCCGCGCATAGCAGTAGATGCAGCCATGCTCGCAGCCGCGGTAGGGGTTGATCGACAGGTCGAACCCGATGTCGGGCGACTGATTGCTGCTCAGGATGCTGCGCACCTGCTCATGCAGCACGCGCGTTGCTGGCGCGCTGGGAAGATCTTCATCCGCCTCGGGCTGCTGCCAGCCATCGTCGGCCGGCTCGTGGTGGTGCTTGTTGAAGCGGTGCTCGACCAACCAGGTGACGCCGCGGCCCTTGAGCAGGCTGGGAACGGGCTGCGGCGGCGGCGCGTGGGGATCGCGTGAGATGGGCGAGAGAGTTGAGAGAGGCGAGATGTGTGGGGGCGACATGACTGTATTTTTATACAGTCATGCTCACTACGCAAGCGGTCCAACCCGCTCCGCCATCAGCCTGCCTCAATACCCGCTGCCGGCGCTTCCCGGCGCCATGTTGTCAAACTTCGTCAGTGGCTTCAGGAAGGTGAGCTTGAGCGTGCCGGTGGGCCCGTTGCGCTGCTTGCCGATGATGATCTCGGCCACGCCGGGTTCCTTGGATTCCTTGTTGTAGTACTCGTCGCGGTAGATGAACATGATCACGTCAGCGTCTTGCTCGATGGCGCCGGACTCGCGCAGGTCGCTCATCATCGGCCGCTTGTCGGTGCGGCTTTCCACGCTGCGGTTGAGCTGCGACAGCGCAATCACCGGGCATTGCAGCTCCTTGGCCAGGGCCTTCAGGCCGCGCGAGATTTCGCCGATCTCAGTGGCCCGGTTTTCTTCGCTTGAGCTGTTGCCGCTCATCAGCTGAAGGTAGTCCACCACCACCAGCCCCAGCGTGCCGCCGAACTGGCGCGCCATGCGCCGCGCGCGCGCCCGCAATTCGGCCGAATTCAACGCCGGCGTTTCATCGATGAACAGTTGCACGCGGCCCAAACGATCCACCGCTTCCGACAGGCGTTCCCATTCATCGTTTTGCAACCTGCCGGTGCGCAGGTTGGACTGGTCGATGCGGCCCAGCGAACCCACCATGCGCAGCGCCAATTGCGACGCGCCCATTTCCATTGAGAACACCAGCACCGGCAGGCCTTCCTGCACCGCCACATGTTCGGCAATGTTCAAGGCAAACGCCGTCTTGCCCATCGACGGGCGCGCGGCCAGCACCAAGAGATCACCTTTTTGCAGGCCGGCGGTGTACTTGTCGAGGTCATAGAAGCCGGTGCGCACACCGGTCACATCCTCAGCGCCGTTTTCGGCCAGTTCATTGACGCGGTCGATCAGGTCGGCCACCAGGCGATCGATGCCCTGAAAACCCGTCTTGCTGCGCGAACCTTCCTCGCCGATCTTGAAGATGCGCCCCTCGGCTTCATCGAGAATTTGCGACACCGCGCGGCCCTGCGTGTTGAAGGCCTGGGTGGCGATCTCGTCGGCCGCACCGATGAGCTTGCGCAGCACGGCGCGCTCGCGCACGATCTCGGCGTAACGCCTAATGTTGGCCGCACTGGGCACGCTTTGCGCCAGCGCGTTGAGGTAGCTCAGGCCGCCACATTCATCGGCCTTGCCGTGGGTCTGGAGCTGCTCGAAAACGGTGATCACATCGGCCGGCTTGCTGGCGTTGATGAGCGCGCCCATGGCGGTGAAGATCAGCCGGTGCTCATAACGATAGAAATCACTTTCGGTCAGCAAGTCGGCTGCGCGATCCCAGGCCAGGTTGTCCAGCAGCAAGCCACCCAGCACGCTTTGTTCGGCCTCATTGGAGTGCGGCGGCACGCGCAGGCGCGCCACCTCATCGTCGCGGGCAACAGGGGGTTCTCGGGGGTCGAAGATGGCAGGCATGGCGGGATTATTGAGGCCAGCGGCACCCTGCCCTGTGGGCATACCTGTGCACAAGGTGTGGGTCTGCGGGGGAAATGATGTGCAGCGTGGCTCACAGCAGGCGCATGAAATAGGCCGGCATG
>JANMYI010000359.1:0-18751 GCA_031381955.1 Burkholderiales bacterium | reverse complement strand
GCGAGCTGCCGGGGCCGATCGCGGAGATCGTGCGCATGCTCGGCGAGTCGGCCGCGCCGGTGGCCTTGTTCACGATCGGTGCTGTGCTGTGGCGCGCTGGCCGGCACGGGCACGCGAAAACGCTAGTGCGCAACTATCTGCTGGTCGCGCTGTTGAAGCTGGTCGTGCACCCGGCGCTGGTCTTCGGCATCGGCGCGGGCGCTGCGGCGCTGGGCGCCCCTGTTCCACCGTTCGGGCTGATGGTGCTGACGCTGGTGGCGGCGTTGCCGAGCGCCAGCAACGTGTCAGTGCTGGCCGAGCGTTACGGCGCCGACAACGGCCGCGTCACGCGGATCATCATCGCCTCGACCGTGCTCGCGTTCGCGAGCTTCTCGGTGCTGGCGTGGCTGTTCGGGGTGGGCGCGGCGGCGAAGTGACCGGCCTCGGCACCACGCCGAAGTGAATGCGCCAGGGCCCTGGGGTTTCACCGGATGTTGACGCAGCCGGCACAGGCTACTGTATACAGAATTCAGATTCGCCATGACCTTTCAACTCGTCAGACTGCAGGCCGCGCCCGATCTCGTCGACCAGGTCTACCAGACGCTTCTCGATGCGATCAGCGACGGCTCGCTCGCCCCCGGCGCACGCATCACCCAGGAAGATCTGGCCGAGCGGCTCGCCGTCTCGCGCCAACCGGTGCTGCAGGCGCTGCGGCTGCTGAAAAAGGACGGTCTCGTGTCCGACGCGCCCGGTCGCGGGCTGCTCGTGGCACCGCTCGACGCCGGCTGGATCGCCCACACCTACCAGGTGCGCGGTGGGCTCGACGTGCTGGCCGCACGCCTGGCCGCCGAACAATGCGCCGTGCTCGACCCGCGCCTGATCGAGAACGGCCGGCGCGCCGCGAGCGGGCGCAACGTGAAGGCCATGATCGACGCTGACATCGCGTTCCACGGTGCGATCTATGCCGCCTCGGGCAACCCGCTGATCGAAGCGACGGCGCAGCTGCACTGGGTGCACCTGAAGCGGGTGATGGGCGCCGTGTTGCAGGTCTCGGCCCAGCGCGAGCCGATCTGGGACGAACACGCCGCGATCGCCGCAGCCATCGGCGCCGGCGACGCGAAACTTGCCACCCGACTCATCGAACAACACGGCGAGCACGCCAGCGAAACCTTGCTGGCGCGGCTCGGGGCTGTTCTCAACCCCCCCTCGAGGAGCATTTCATGAAACTCAACGCAGCCCAACACGAACAGGTCGGCCGCGGCGGCAGCGCGGGCAGCTTCGACACCGAAGGCCGAATCGTCGACGGCCTGCTGCAAGCGTACGCAGGCGAGCTGCCGTGGAAAGACGGCGTGCAGGCCGGCGCGCTGCAGACTTCAAACGACGTACCGAGGCTCGCCGCATGAGCCTGCACGCCCAACTGCAGCGCCGCGCGGCCGAAGGCAAGCCGATCCGCATCGGCCTGATCGGTGCCGGCAAGTTCGGCTCGATGTACCTGGCTCAGATTCCGCGCACGCCCGGCGTGCACCTTGTCGGCATCGCCGACCTCTCGCCCGACGCGGCGCGAACCAACCTGACGCGCGTGGGCTGGCAAGCCGAGCGCACCCGCGCCGCGAGCCTGGACGACGCGGTGAAAACCGGCGCGACCCACATCGGCGACGACTGGCGCGCGCTGGTACGGCATCCGTCGGTCGACATCGTCGTCGAATGCACCGGCTCGCCGATCGCCGCGGTCGAGCACTGCCTGGAATCGTTCGCGCATCGAAAGCACGTCGTCAACGTCACGGTCGAGGCCGATGCCTTCTGCGGCCCGCTGCTGGCGCGGCGTGCGGCTGAAGCGGGCGTGATCTATTCGCTCGCCTTCGGCGACCAGCCGGCGCTCATCTGCGACCTGGTCGACTGGGCCCGCACCTGCGGCTTCCCGGTCGTGGCGGCAGGCCGCGGCCTCAAGTGGCTGCCGCACTTTTGCGAATCGACGCCCGAAAAAGTCTGGGGCAACTACGGCCTGACGCCCGAGCAGGCCGAACGCGGCGGGCTGAACCCGAAGATGTTCAACAGTTTTCTCGATGGTTCGAAACCGTCGATCGAGTCGACCGCCGTGGCCAACGCCACCGGCCTCGCGGTGCCGAGCAACGGCCTGTTGTACCCGCCGGCCAGCGTCGAAGACATTCCCTTCGTGACGCGGCCGATCAGCGAAGGCGGCGTGCTCGAACGCAAGGGCATGGTCGAGGTGATCTCGTCGCTCGAAGCAAACGGCCGCAAGATTCCGCACGACATCCGCATGGGCGTGTGGGTCACGGTCGAAGCCGAGACCGAATACATCAAGAACTGCTTCGAGGAATACAACGCCCACACCGACCCGAGCGGGCGTTATTTCACGCTGTACAAGCGATGGCATTTGATCGGCCTTGAAGTGGGTGTGAGCGTGGCCAGCGTGGCGCTGCGCGGTGAACCCACCGGCGTGGCCACGGCCTGGAACGCCGACGTGGTGGCCACCGCCAAGCGCGACTTGGCCGTGGGTGAAATGCTTGATGGCGAAGGCGGCTACACGGTGTGGGGCAAGCTGTTGCCGGCCACTACTTCAGCGCAACTGGGCGGCGTGCCGCTGGGTCTGGCGCATGGCGTGAAGGTGGTGCGGCCGGTGAAGAAGGGGCAGTCGCTGAGTTGGGCGGATGTGGCGATGGACACCACGACCGATGCGTACAAGCTGCGGCGTGAAATGGAGCGCCTGTTTGCGCCGCCGCTGTTGCGCGCGGCTTGATCTCAGGGTTGAGGCGCGGCACTGCGTATCATCTTCCACGCGGCCGCCGCCCAAGTTTCAAACGACATGGCTCGCAAGAATCATGTCGTGCCGCGGGGCAACCCCGCGGTGTGAAGAGTGTTGATCTTTACGTGGCGTGAGCCCGGTGGCGATGGTCGCCAGACAGCTCACGCATCACCCGCAGGTTGGGTGGCGCGCCGCACCTCCTGCTCATGCCGAACGTTATTCACCTGACCGCGTTGGCCCTCGCCCGGGCCATGCTGGCCGGGCCCGCGACCACACCGGGTCTGATCGCCCGCATGGCGGCGTGCCTGGGCGGCCCGGCCGCTTGGTTGGCGCCACTGGCGCAACGCTGCTGCAAGCTGTCGCCATCGACCTGGCAGCGCTTGAACCGGCGCAGCCTGGCGCAACTGATTGAGCACGACACTGGCTTTCGTCAAGCCTGGCTGGCGCAGCCGAAGCCCGGCGTGCGCAGGCAGATCCTGCGGGTCGATTCACACCTGCAGGCGCTGCCGCTGGGTCTGCATGAATGCCGCCTGCCCCATTGGCCGAGCAGCGCGGCCTTGGCGCAGGGGCTGGCCATTCCCCTGGCTGGCCTGTGGCGCCTGAGCCGGCCCAGCGCCTGGCAGCGCCGTGCCCACTTGGGTGAGCAGCACTACCACTGTCAACTCTTGCCTAAACGCAGCGGCGGCTGGCGCTTGTTGGAGGTGTCCGCGCCCTACCTCATGGCCTTGCAGCGGCGGCTGCTGGCCACGCTGCTCAATCAGGTGCCGGCGCACGAGGCCGCGCATGGCTTCATGCCGGGCAGCTCGGTCATCCGCCATGCACAGGCCCATCTCGGCCAAGCCGTGGTGTTGAAGTTCGACCTGCAAGATTTCTTCACCACCGTGCGCGCGGCGCGGGTGCATGCCCTGTTCAACACGCTGGGATACCCCGACGGTGTGGCGCGCGACCTCACGGCCCTGTGCACAACGGCCACGCCAGAACCGGTGTTGCAGCGTTGGCATGAGCAAGGCAGCCTGAGCTGGCTGCAAAGGCAGCGCCTGCGCGACCCGCACCTGCCGCAAGGCGCGCCGACCTCACCCGCGTTGGCAAACCTGTGTGCCTTCAAGCTGGACTTGCGCCTGGAAGGCCTGGCGCACGCCTTGGGTGCGCGCTACACGCGCTATGCCGATGATCTGGTGCTCAGATCTCAGGCCAGCCACGCAGCCACGGCCGCCGCACCCGGCATGCCTGCGATCGCTCCGCTGCCCCGCACAGACAACGCCGCCGCCGCATTGGCCCAGCGCATGGCTTCAATCAACGCCAGGCCACGCGCCAGGGCGGCGGCCAGGGCGCCGGTGAAGGTGTCGCCGGCGCCGATGGTGTCGGCCACCTTCACGGCATGGCCTGCCAAGGGCTGGGGTGCGGTGGCGGGTTGAACCAAGCAGCAGCCTGCGGCGCCCAGGGTCACGATCACGGCGCCGGCACCTCGACCCAGCAGTGCAGCGGCTGCGTCAGCCAGGCTGGCGCCGCTGCCCAGACCCGCCAGCGCCTGCAGCTCGCCTTCGTTGGGGGTGATCACGTCGCACAGCGCCAGCAGCTCATCACTCAGCGGCATGGCCGGTGCCGGGTTGAGCAAGGTGCGCACGCCGGCCGCACGCGCGATGCCGAACGCCGCGGCGGTGCAGGCCAGCGGCACTTCGCACGAGGCCATCACCACTTTGCTGGCTTGCAACAGCGGCGCGGCGGCTTGAGCGTGGCCGGCGTTCAGGCCGGCGGTGGCCCCGGCGTACACGGCGATGGCGTTGTCACCATCTTCAAACACATGGATGAGTGCGACACCGCTGCGTTCGCCTGCGGCGATGTGAACGTGACCTGTCTCAATGCCTTCAGCGCGCCACAGCGCCAGGCCCATGCGGCCGAAATCGTCGTCGCCCACCCGGGCCAGTACGGCCACGCTGGCCCCTTGGCGCGCTGCGGCCACGGCGGCATTGCTGCCCTTGCCGCCGGGGCTGAGCTCAAACGCCGTGGCGGGCAAGGTCTCACCGCGCGCAATGGGCCGCGGCACGCGGGCCACCAGGTCGGCGTTCCAACTCGCGATGCAGACCACGTCAGCCGCCATGCCCCACCTCAGCTCTTGTCGCGGCCTAAACCGAATTGGCTGATTTGTTCCGTTAGCCGCGTGAACTCAGCATCGCTCAAGGCGCGCAGTGGCGCGCGCACGCGCAGCCAGCCGGGATGCTGGTCAAACACCGCCATCACGCCCTTGAAGACCGCCGTCAGGCCATAGCCGTTCAACACCTTCAGCAGCGCCAGCATGTCCTGCTGCGCTGGTTCAGCGCCGGGCTGCGCCGCACCGCCGATCAAACGCAGCACCAGGCGCGGCGCGATGTTGCCCACGCCGCTCACCGCGCCCAGGCTGCCCTGCCCGGCCAGGGTTTGCAGATCGGGCTCGTTGCCCACCCACACTTGCAGCGGCGGCATGAAGGCTTGCGCAAAGGCAAGCGAGGTGTCGCGCTGGCCGCCGCTGTCTTTGATGCCGATGATGGTTTGCGGCTGGCGTTGCAAGAGTGTGCTCACCACGGCGTGGCTCAAACCCACGCCCGAAATTTGCGGGATGTGATACAGCACGATGCGCAGCCGCGCATCGGCCACGCCATCGATCACTTGCTGGTAGGCATCGATCACGCCCGCATCGGGCACGCCCTTCAAGAAAAAAGGCGGCAGCACCAGGCAGGCGCGCACGCCCCATTCCACGGCGTGGCGGGTGAGCTCGATCACATCGGGCAAGGCCGCGCAACTGGTGGAGGCCAGGATGCGCTGCGCCGGCACGCCGCCGGCCACAAGCCCTTCGAGCGCGGCGCGACGCTCGGCCACGGTGAACGACGGGCCCTCGCCCGTGGTGCCGAACGGCGTGACGCCGGTGCAACCGGCATCGAGCAAGCGCCGTGCGTGCGCAGCGAAGCGCGGCACGTCGATGTCGCCATGCTCATCGAGCGGCGTCAGCAGGGCCGGCCACAAGCCGGTGTAAGGCACGTCTTCTTGAATGGCCATTGTTCAGCTCTCGCAGGGCGCGCAATCTGGCGCACGGTCACCGCGGCGCCGGCCATCTAGCTGATGGAGCCAGGCTGTTGCGCAGTGCCTGGGGCACGATTCTCACACCGCAGGTCTGACAATTCGGCCATGCCCAGCCTGCTGCGTGACCGCATTCACCCCATTGAAGCCGAGATCGACTTCAGCGCCATCCGCGCTCAGGGCGCGGGTGGGCAAAACGTCAACAAGGTGTCGAACGCGGTGCACCTGCGCTACGACATTCCTGCCAGCAGCCTGCCCGATGAATTGAAGCAGCGCCTGCTGGCTTTGGGCGACCAGCGTATCAGCAGCGCGGGCGTGGTGGTGATCAAGGCGCAAGACCACCGCAGCCTGGAACGCAATCGGCAAGACGCCGTCGAGCGGCTGCGTGAGTTGATCGAAGCCGCCGCCCACGTGGCCAAGGCGCGGCGCAAGACGCGGCCGACGCTGGCGTCGAAGAAGCGGCGCATTCAAGGCAAGGTGCTGCGCGGCCAGGTGAAAAGCTTGCGCGGCAAGGTGAGTGAATGAGCACGGCGATGTCATCAAACATGCACGTGCAGGCGACACGGCAAGTGGCTGTCATCGGCGCCGGCCCGGCGGGCTTGATGGCCGCGCAGGTGCTGGCGCAGGCTGGCGTGCAGGTCATCGTGTTCGAAGCCAAGGCCACAGCCGGCCGCAAGTTCCTGATCGCTGGGCGCGGTGGCTTGAACCTCACGCATTCCGAACCGCTGGAACGCTTCATCGGCCGCTATGGTGCCCGTGCGGCGGTGTTGGCACCGCAACTGCATGCGTTCGGCCCGCAGGCCGTTTGTGCATGGGCGCACGGGCTGGGCAGTGAAACCTTCATCGGCACATCAGGCCGCGTCTTCCCGCGCGCGATGAAGGCCGCACCGCTGTTGCGCGCCTGGTTGCAGCGCTTGCACGGCCTGGGCGTGGGGTTTCGCACCCGCCACCGCTGGCTGGGCTGGAACGAAGCGGGCGAACTGAGCTTTGACACGCCCACCGGCGAACAGCATTTCTGCGCGCAAGCCACCGTGCTCGCCCTGGGCGGCGCGAGTTGGCCGCGCCTGGGCTCTGACGGCGCGTGGGTGCCCCTGCTGCAAGCACGCGGCGTCGCGGTGCAGCCCTTGCAGGCCGCCAACTGCGGCTTTGAAGTGCAAGGTGGCTGGAGTGACTACCTGCGCCAACGCTTTGCCGGCCAACCGGTCAAGCCGGTGGTGGCGCGCTGCGCGGCCGTTGATGGCAGCGTGATCGAGCAGCAAGGCGAATTCGTGCTCACCGATGGCGGCGTGGAAGGCAGCCTCATCTACGCCCTGGCCACGCCCTTGCGCGACGCCATCAGCCGCCACGGCCGTGCCACGTTGGTGCTGGATTTGCTGCCCAGCCACAGCGCCGAGCAGGTGCTGGCTGAAACCCTGCGCCCGCGCGGCCCGCGCAGCCTGGCCACGCACTTGAAGAGCCGCCTGGGCATCAGTGGCCTGAAGCTGGCGCTGCTGCATGAAGTGTTGGGTGCTCAGGCAAATGTGGCTTTGCCACTTTGCTTGATCCCCGCGGGGGACCGAGCCCGGACGAAGAGCAGTCCTGAGGACTGCTCTTCGCCTGGAGAGGGCCATCCGACATGCTTGCCGGATGGCGGCCGGCCCCGGCCGGCCTTGGGGCGCTCGTCAGGCATGCATGACCCGGTCCAGTTGGCCGCGGCCTTGAAGGCCATGCCGCTGGTGCTGGCCGCAGCGCGGCCGCTGGCCGAGGCCATCAGCACCGCCGGCGGCGTGGCCTTCGAGGCGCTGGACGAACACGCCATGTTCCTTGCCCTGCCCGGCGTTTTCTGCGCCGGTGAAATGCTCGATTGGGAGGCCCCCACCGGTGGCTACTTGCTCACGGCCTGCCTGGCCAGCGGCCATGCGGCCGGGCTGGGCGCGCTGGCCTGGTGCGGTTGAACTTCAACCCAGGCAAAACCGCAGGGCCATGAACACGCCCATGCCCACGACGATGGTGCCCAGGATGCCGCGGCGCCAGAAGTAATACGCCGCGGCCGCCAGCGCGGCCAGGGGCCGTGGGTCGGTTAACGTTTGAATGAACTCACCGTGGCTCGTCAACACCTCGGGCGCCACCACGGCCATCAAGGCACCCAGGGGCGCATGGCGCAGGCCCTGGCGCAGCCAAGGCGGAATGCTCAGCTCGCGCTCGGGCAGCAAGAAGAAACCGCGGGTCAGCAGCGTGATCAGCGCCAGCCCGGCGATGGTCAGCAGCGCATCCGCGTTGTTCATGGCGCTGGCGCGCGCGGCGCGATGCGTTCGACCAACAGGCCCACCGCCACCGCCGCGGCAATCGCCACCACGATGTTCAGCTTCAGCGGCAAGGCCAGCGCCGCCACGGCCGCGGCGCCCCCGGCCGCGGCCGCGGCCCAGGTGCTGCGGTCGTTCAGCAGCGAGCAGCTCAAGGCCAGCAAGGCCACCGTGCCGGCGAATTCCAGGCCCCATTGCGGCGCGATGTGCTCGGCCAGCGCAATGCCCAGCAACGAAGGCAGTTGCCAAGAAAGCCAGTTCACCGTGACGCCGCCCCAGAAGTACGGCACCTGCTCGGGCTGCGCCGGCGCATGCGCAAAGCGGTGCATGAAGATCACATAGTTCAAGTCGGCCGTGAAATAGGCCATGCGCAAGCGCTGCCCGAATGGCAGTGGGTTCAGGTAAGGGCGCCAACTGGCGCTGAAGATGATGAAGCGCAGGTTGATGCAAAACGCCGTGGCCAGCACCAGCCAGACCGGCGCGTTGGCGTGCATCAAGGGCACGGTGGCGAGCTGCGCGCCGCCGGCAAAGACGAGCAGCGACATGGCCACCGCCAGAGGCCAGGCCAGGCCACCCTTGACCATGGCCACTCCCGTCACGAGGCCCCAGGCGGCCAGGCCGGGGGCCACGCGGGCCATGTCGCGCGCGCCTTCGCGGAAGTGCGGGTTGCGCCAGCCGCGGGCGGCTTCAGGCTCGGCGATGTGGCGGCGGGTGCCGGCGCTGTTGTCCTTGTCGCGCATCGCCCGGATTGTCCATGGCAGGCCCGGGCTCAGGGCCGGCGCGCGCGCGGCGGCGCCTCAGGAATCTTGCTTGGCGGCCTTGCTGCTCTTGGCTGCCTTTTTGACCGCTGGCGATTCGGCCTCGGCGGCTGGCGCCTTCGCAGCGGCCATTTCGGCCGGTGGGTTGATCTGAGGCGCCACGGCTTCAATCTTGTTTTCGCGCATGTAGTCGTTCATTTCGCGCCAGCCGGCGAACACCGCGCTCTTGTCGGCCCTTTTGTTCAAGCCATAGCAGTCTTCGATGGCCCGGCCTGAATGGCGGCAGGCCCCGCCCACGGCCTTGCCCTCGGCTTCGCGCCGCGCGGCCAAGGCGCTGGCCGATTCGATGCCCAACGCATCACACCCTGTGAGCCACAGGGTGGCCAAGAGCACGACGGGCAGGAAGGGACGAAGCATCAAGCGCACCGGGAAAGCCAGATAGGCGGGATATCGACCCTGCCCGGCGCGAACTTGAGCCTTACGTGCGCCCCCAGGCGGCGGCAAAGGCCCGCCGCCGCCCCCCGTGGGGGCTGAGTCAACTAGGGGCGGCCCGGCGTTGACTCACGCCGCCATGGCCAGCAGCTTCTGCACCCGCTCTTCGGTGCTGGGGTGGGTGGAGAACAGCCCGCGCAGGCCGCCGCCGGACAGCGGGTTGATGATCATCATCTGCGCGGTTTCAGGGTGGCGCTCGGCGGCTTCGAGCGGCAGGCCGCGGGCATAGCGGTCGATTTTTTGCAGCGCCGACGCCAGCGCGCGCGGCTCGCCGGAGATTTCGGCGCCGCCGCGGTCGGCCTCGAACTCGCGCGAGCGGCTGATGGCCATTTGGATCAGGCTGGCGGCCAATGGCGCCAGGATCATCATGGCCAGGCTGGCCACGATGTTGCTGCGGCCTTCGCTGTTGCGCCCGCCGAACAGGCCGGCGAAGTTGGCCAGCATGGAAATCGCCCCGGCCATGGTGGCGCTAACGGTCGAGATGAGAATGTCGCGGTGCTTCACATGCGCCAGCTCGTGCGCCATCACGCCACGCAATTCGCGTTCGCTGAGCACGCGCAGGATGCCGGTGGTGGCCGCCACCGCGGCATGCTGCGGGTTGCGGCCGGTGGCAAAGGCGTTGGGCGCGTCTTCGTCGATCAGGTATACCTTCGGCATGGGCAAGCCGGCCTTGGTGGCCAGCTCTTGCACCATGCTGTAGAACTGCGGCGCTGAAGAAGCGTCAACCTGGCGCGCCTGGTACATCTTCAGCACCATGGTGTCGCTGAACCAGTAGCTGAAGAAGTTCATGCCCAGGGCAACGATCAGCGCCAGCATCATGCCGGTCTGGCCACCGAGCATTTGGCCCAGCGCCATGAACAGGGCCGTGATGGCCGCCATCAGCACCGCGGTCTTCAGCAGGTTGAACATGGTCTTGCGTCTCCTTCAAGTTCAGTCGGTTGAAGGTGTGGGCGCCGGCGCCGCATTCAAGCTCTGGCCCGCCGCCAGCGCGGGCAGGGCTTGCAACAAGCTTGCCACAGCGCCGCGCTTGCCGCCCGGACGCTGCACTTGCAGCAGTTCCAGCGCGGCGTCGCCGCAGGCCACGATGAGCCGTCCGCCAGTGGCTTGCAGCACGGTGCCGGGCGGCGCCGGGGCGGCAGACACGGCCTGCGCGCGCCACAGCTTGATGACCACGCCGCCGGCCGTGAAGCTGGCGCCGGGAAAGGGGTCGAAGGCACGCACGCGGCGTTCGATCAGCGCGGCCGGTTGCGCCCAGTCGATGGCGCCTTCGGCCTTGTCGATCTTGCTGGCGTAGGTGGCGCCGTCTTGCGGCTGCGGCGCTTGGGGCAGTTCGGGCAATGCATGCAAGGCACGCACGATGAGGCTGGCGCCCAGATCGGCAAGCTTGTCATGCAGGCTGGCGGCGGTGTCGTCGGCCGTGATCGGCAGGCCGTGCGAAAGCAGCATGGCGCCGGTGTCCAGGCCGGCGTCCATCTGCATGATGGTGATGCCGGTGTTGGCATCACCGGCCTCAATGGCGCGCTGGATCGGCGCGGCACCGCGCCAGCGCGGCAGCAGCGAGGCGTGAATGTTCAGGCAGCCCAGGCGCGGCAGTTCGAGCACCCAGGCCGGCAGGATCAGGCCATACGCGGCCACCACCAGCACATCTGGCCGGGCCTGCTCAAGCGCCTGGCGGGCGGCCGCCGCATCGGCGGGGTATTTGCCATCGAGGCGCAGGCTGCGCGGCTGGGCCAGCGCCAGGCCGTGCTGCACGGCCAACTGTTTCACGGCCGAGGGCTGCAATTGCTGGCCGCGGCCGGCGGGGCGGTCGGGCTGGGTCAGCACCAATTGCAGTTCGAAGCCGGCTTGCAGCATGGCCGCCAACGCCTGAGTGGCGAACTCGGGTGTGCCGGCGAATGCGACCCGATGGGCGACGCCCAAGGCCACCTGGCTCATGCGTCGCGCAACTCTTCGCGCGTTTTTTTTTGCATCTTGGTGCGGATGCGCTGGCGCTTGAGCGGGCTCAGGTATTCAACGAAGACCTTGCCCTGCAGGTGGTCCATTTCGTGCTGAACGCACACCGCGGCCAGGCCTTCGGCGTCGAATTCATACGCCTGGCCATCACGCCCCAGGGCCTGCACGCGCACGCGCTGGTGGCGTGGCACTTTGTCGTAGACCAGCGGCACCGACAGGCAACCTTCGTCGAGTTCCTGCATCTCGGCGCTGCGTTCGAGCAACTGCGGGTTGATCAGCACGCGAGGCTGGTCGCGTGTCTCGCTGGTGTCGATGACGATCAGGCGCACATGCTCATCCACCTGCGTGGCCGCCAGGCCCAGGCCGTCCGCCTCGTACATGGTCTCGACCATGTCGTCGGCCAACCGGCGCAGGCGCTCATCGACCTGCAGCACCGGCTTGGCCACGGTGTGCAAACGCGGGTCGGGATAACGAAGAATCTTCAGCAAGGCCATGTCGAAGTGGAAATGGTGGGTGTTTGCGGGGCTTATTTGCGGCCATCAAACCGCCGTTTCAAGCGGATGCGTAACGAGCTGCTGCATAGCGCGAAGCTGGGCTGGGTTTCGTTGCGATATCAAGGGTTTGAAGGCAGAATCAATGAAACACTATGAGGTCTGTATGGGCCCGCGCAAAACGCGCGCTCAGCCTGCCCCTCGAAAGCCTTGAAAAGGGCGCGATTGTGTCATCGCCATCACCGGCTTGACTGCCAGCGCGCCGGGAGCCCTTGCCGCATGAAGCCACCCCTGAATTTGCTTGTCACGTGCGCCTTGCGCGGACCCGCGTTGGCCGTGAGTGCCGCCTTGTCGCTGGGCTCGGCCTGGGCCGCCGAACCCAAGTTCCCCATCACGCCACAGCAGCGCGGCACCGCGCAGCAGGTGGCGCAGGCCGGCGTGGCGCTGTCTGAACTGGCGCCCAACGCGCCGGATTCACACACCGTGCAGCCGCGCGACACGCTGTGGGACATCTCCAAGCTCTTTCTCAAGAGCCCCTGGCGCTGGCCCGAGCTGTGGGGCATGAACCTCGACCAGATCCGCAACCCGCACCTCATCTACCCGGGCCAGGTGCTGGTGCTCGAAAAATCCGGCGGCCGCGCCCGCTTGCGCGTGGCGCAAGGCGCCGGCGTGCCGAGCAACACGGTGAAACTGTCGCCGCGCGTGCGCCACGAAACGCTGAACAACGGTGCCATCGCCTCCATTCCGCTGCACTTGATCGGCCCGTTCCTGAACGAGGCCGTGGTCTTCAACGCCAACGAACTTGACCTGGCGCCGCGCATCGTGGCCTCGCAAGAAGGCCGGGTGATCATGTCCAAGGGCGACACCGCCTATGTGCGCGGCGACCTGGCCGGTGCGCGCCACTTCAGCGTCTTCCGCTCGCCCAAGCCGCTGATCGACACCGAAACGCGCGAGGTGCTGGGCTTCGAGGCGCAGTACGTGGGCACGGCTGAATTCATCGAGGCGGGCCACACCAGCACCGGTGCCGATGGCAAGCCGCTGGTGGTGCCTGACACCTTCAACATCCGCAGCGTGCGCCAGGAAGCCGCCGTGGGCGACCGGCTGGCCCCGCTGCCCAGCGGCGACCTGAGCGCCTACCAGCCGCACGCCCCCAGCGCGGCCGTGAATGGGCGCGTGGTGTCGGTGTATGGCGAAGCGTTGAGTGCCGGCCAGAACCAGATCGTGGCCATCAACCGCGGCACACGCGAAGGGATGGAACGCGGCCATGTGCTGGCGGTGTGGCGCGCCGGCGAGCCGCGCGTCGACCCGACTGACGTCAAGCGCACCGCCATGCGGCTGCCCGATGAACGCCACGGCCTGATGTTCGTGTTCCGCGTCTTCGAGCGCGTGTCGTATGCGCTGATCCTGAGTGCGCAGGAGCCGGTGCGCGCGGGCGATCGCTTCACTCAACCGTGATCACGGATCGCTGATCACCGAACCCTGATCTGCGCACCCTGGTTTGCTCGACGCCGAAGAATTCAACGCGTGGTTCAGGCTGCTCGAAACACCGGGCCTGGGGCGCGAGAGCATCCGCCGCCTGCTGGCCGCTTTCGGTTCGCCCCAGGGCGTGCTGGCAGCGCTGCCGTCGTCGCGGCGCGATGTGGACGGCACCGCGGCGGTACAAGCCCTGCTGGTCGAGCCGCCCGAATACCGCAAGCGGCTCGATGCAGCCTGGGGCTGGCGCCAGGGCGGCGCTGCACGGCGCGTGCTCACGCTGGGTGACCCGGCCTACCCGGCCAACTTGCTGCAAACGGCCGACCCGCCGCTGTTGCTATACGCCCAAGGGCGGCTCGAACTGCTTCAGGCGCCGGCCATGGCCGTGGTGGGCAGCCGCAACCCAAGCGCGCAGGGGCGCGACAACGCGAGGGCCTTCGCGGCCTTCCTGAGCGAACACGGCTACTGCGTCGTGTCTGGCCTGGCGCTGGGCATCGACGGTGCGGCGCACGAGGGTGCACTCAGCGGCCCGGGCAGCAGCATCGCCGTGGTGGGAAACGGGCTGGATCAGACCTACCCGCGCCGCCACCAGGGCCTAACGGAACGCCTGGCCACGCAAGGCCTGCTGTTGAGCGAATACGCGCCCGGCGTGCCGCCGCTGCCGCCGCACTTCCCTGCGCGCAACCGCATCATTGCCGGGCTGGCGCAAGGCACACTGGTGGTGGAAGCCGCGCTGCAATCGGGCTCGCTGATCACGGCGCGGCTGGCTGCTGAATGCGGGCGCGAAGTCTTCGCCGTGCCGGGCTCGATCCACTCTCCGCACGCGCGCGGCTGCCATGCACTCATCAAGCAAGGCGCCAAGCTGGTGGAGAGCGGGCAAGACATCCTCGAAGAGCTGCAAGGGCTTCGTGCCCCCTCGCCGGAGCAGCCAGCGCCGAGCGCCGACCCGCTGCTGCGCGACATGGGTTTTGACCCGTTGAGCCTGGACGAGCTGGCTGCGCGCACCGGCCTGGCCGTGCAAGACCTGGGTGCACGGCTGCTGGAGTTGGAGCTGCATGGCGCCGTGGCGCGCCTGCCCGGCGGCCTCTTTCAACGCCGGCACCAGGCTTGAAAGCCTCGCGCCGCGGTGTGCACTGCGCACTGCGAAATGACCCCATGAACGCCGCGTTACACCGCCTCGCGGTATGCGCCGCGGGCCCTGCGCTATAGTGCCCAGACCATGTTCGATGTGCTCGTTTACCTCTACGAAAACTACTGGCGCCCGGACGCCTGCCCCGAGGCCAATCAACTGTCGCGCAAGCTCAGCGCGGTGGGCTTCGAGGCCGATGAGATCCAGGAGGCCCTGTCCTGGCTGAACGGCCTGGCGGCGGGCGCCGATGAAGGCACCACGCTGGCCGGCGCCAACAGCCTGCGCGTGTGGACCGACAGCGAGCGCGAGTGCCTGGGCGAAGAAGGCATCGGCTTCCTGAGCTTCCTGGCCTCGGCCGGAGTGCTGCCGGCGCCGCTGCGCGAAATGGTGGTCGACCGGGCCATGGCCGCCGGCAGCCAGAACATGGATCTCGAAGACCTGAAGATCGTGGTGCTGATGGTCTTTTGGAGCCTGGGCGAAGAGCCCGATGCGCTGATCCTCGACGAGCTCTTCGTCGCGCCGCACGAGCGGCTGATTCACTGACGGCTGCAGCGCCGGGCCGCCCCAAGCAAAGGCCGCGCCCTCTCGGAGGGCCGCTCGTCGTATTCGGCGAGCGGGGAACACCATCTACTGCAAAAGGCGAGCCGGGTCCACATCCAGCTTGGCCAGCGCATTGCGCGTGGCACGCACCGTGAGCGCTTCGTCTTGCGCCGGCAGCAGCAGGCCGGCTTGCAGGTACGACGCCAGACGCTGCTGCTGGAACAGGATGCAGCGCCCGCTGGTGGTGACGAACATCGAAAGATGCCGGCGCATGCCCTGCCAGGCCAGTTGCACGGCTTCGTTCTTGCCGGCGTGTTCCAGCATGTACCAGCTGCCCACCTGCAGCTCGCGCGCCCAGGCCAGCATGGCCGGCGTGGGCAGCGAGCCGCCCTCGCTCACCACTTCAAGCTCGCTGCTCTCGTGGCCGGACAGGTCGAACACCATCGAGTCATCGATCGCATCGGCCACGTCGGGCAGCATCTCTTCAAGTGACTCCAAGCGTTCGGCCAGTTCCTGCAAGCGTTCTTGCGGAATCACCGCGGCCTTGGCCGTGAACGCGGCGGCCAGTGAATTGTTCAGTTGCTGCAGCTCTTTTTCCTGGCGCGCAGAGTCGTGCCCCGACGCGGCCATGCCTTCGCGCAAGGTCTTGAGCAGCGGTGTGAGGCGGCGAATGACCTCGGCGCGCTCGTCGCGCGTGACCTTGGCGCTGGCTGACCAGATCAGGTCGCCCGCGGCCTTTTTCATGACCTTGGTCTGGTCGCCCTGGGCGCCATAGCGCACCGCGGTGGTGGCCAGCACATCGGCCCAGATCTGGAACAGGAACTGGCGCACGCCCTCTTGCACCGGCATCTCGTTGAGCATGCGGCGCAGCTCGATGGTGTACTGGATGGCCAGGGTCTCGCGCTGCTCGACCTGCTGCGACAAGGACACGCCCTTGCGCGTGGCCTCGTTGTCTTTGGTGAAGAAGTTCTCGAGCCACTTTTCAAATTCAGTGAGCACGGTCTGGAACACGCGCCGGCCGGTGTCGGGGTAGGCCTCGACCACCTGCACCACGCGCTTGATTTCCTTCTCCAGCGCATCACCGACATTGCGGCTGGCACTGTCCAGGCCCATCACGCAGGCGCCCATGCGGTCGATCAGGCGGCGCGCCGGGTGCTCCACGGTGGCAAAGAAATCAGGCTCGCCCACCGCCACGCGCAGCACCGGCATTTGCAGCCGCGCGAACCATACGCGCAAGGCGGCCGGAATGCGGTCTTCGGTGAGGATGCTCTGGAACAGCAGGGCGCAGATCTCGATGATGGCGCGCTCGTCTTGCGTGGTGGCGGCCTGCTTCAGCAACTGCTTGCGCTGGTGCAGGTCTTCCAGCAGCGCAGCGGAGGTGACCACCACATCGCGCTGTGTGCTGGCCATGGCACGCTGGCGCAGACCACTTTGTGCGTGGTCGATCGCCTTGGCCAGGTTGGGCGACACGGGCTGCTGCTGCGTGGGCGCGCCGAAGTGCGGCAGGTGGCGTGCCACCAGCCGGTTCAGCCGCCCGAGCACGGCCTCGGCGTGTTCGCCGCTGCGTGCCAGCGGCGCGGCGCGAGTCATGAGGCGGGTTTCTTCACCGACTGACGTGCGCATGCCTGAAGCGCTGGTCGGCCCGGCGCGGCCACCCGGCCCCATTGCACTTGAACCGCCCGAGCCCCCCGCTGCGCCGCCGCCGTAGCCGGTGTGCACACTGCCATCACCGCTGTGCGCGGTGGGGCGGCCGGAGTCGACCGTGCGCTTGATGAAGGGGCGCAGATCGACATCGGCCAGCACGCCCTGCTCAAGCAGCCAGCGGTTGGTCTCGTGATAGGCCTCTTCGACCAGGTGCGCAAACTCCTGGTGCAGCTGCGGCTGAACCTCGCGCCAGCCGGCCAGGCCGCAGCCGGCCGCACGCCAGCCTTGCACCACGATGCGGGCCAGCACATGGGCGCGCAGCAGGTCTTGCGCGTCGAGCTCCTCGCGCCGCTCGAGCGTGGCGATGCGGGTGCGCAGGTCGGCGAACTCCCATGACGCACGGTCCATCATCGCCAGCGCCAGGCGCGAGGTGATGATTTCGCGCTCGATGGTTTCATCGTCCACCAACGACAACCCCACCGCGCCGGTGGGCGGCAGGTCACCCATGCGCGACGCCGAGGCGCCGTACAGCAAGCCCTGGCGCACGCCGGTGACGATGCTTTTTTGCCAGGTGGCCGCACCTTTTTGCAGCTCGTCGCACAAGTCGCGCCGGCGCTGCGCGGTGTTGTGTTCGGCAGGTTTGTCGCGCAGCACGCGCGCGGCTTCGTGCACCGCCGCCACTGCTTGCCCCAGGCCCTTGGCCAACTGCTCTGTGTACAGGCGCCGCGCCCGACCGGCAAGGTCTGAAGATGCAGCGTGAGTGGCCATGTGCGCGTTGACGAACTGCGATTGACTCTACACCACGGCCCCGGCGTTCGGGTCGTTGGGGTCGCCCTCGCGCCCGCCCGCCTTGACCAGGTCTTCGCGCTTCACGCCCAGCCACATTGCGATGCCCGCAGCGACGAAGATCGACGAGTAGATGCCGAACAGGATGCCGATGGTCAGCGCCAGCGCGAAGTAGTGCAGTGTCGGCCCGCCGAACACGAGCATCGACAGCACCATCATCTGGGTGCTGCCGTGGGTGATGATGGTGCGACTCATGGTGCTTGTGATGGCATGGTCGATCACCTGCTCGGTGCTGAGCTTGCGGTATTTGCGGAAGGCCTCGCGGATGCGGTCGAAGATGACCACCGACTCGTTCACCGAATAGCCCAACACCGCCAGCACCGCGGCCAGCACGGCCAGCGAGAACTCCCATTGGAAGTAGGCGAAAAAGCCCAGGATGATGATCACGTCGTGCAGGTTGGCCACGATGGCGGCCACCGAGAACTTCCATTCGAAGCGAAACGCCAGGTAGGCCATGATGCCGATGACCACGAAGGCCAGCGCCTTCAGGCCATCCACCGCCAGCTCCTTGCCCACCTGCGGGCCCACCACCTCGCTGCGGCGCAGGGCGAGCGGCTCGGCAGCGCCCTTGGTGCAGGCCTGCTTGGTGCTGGTTTCGCCCTGGGCGGTGGTGATCTGTTTGCTGCCCGCTGTGCCGCCTTCGGCCTGGCACAACGCGGCGAACACCTGGCCCACCATCTGGCCCTGGTTGACGCCTTCGCGCAGCGGCAGGCGGATCAACACATCGCGCGAGCTGCCGAAGTTCTGCACCTGCGTTTCGCCCAGGCGCAGGGAGTCGACCGCCGTGCGCACCTTGCCCAGGTCAGCGGCCTGCGTGTAGGCCACTTCGACCACGCTGCCGCCGGTGAATTCGATCGACAGGTGCAGCCCGCGCGTGAGCAGAAAGAACACGGCAGCCAGGAAGGTGAGCAACGAAATGATGTTGAACACCAGCGCAAGCCGCATGAACGGGATGTCGCGGCGAATTCTGAAGAACTCCATCTGATAGACCCCTTTAAACCTTGCCCGGCGCTTCAGGCTCGGGCTTCCAGACCTGCCCGATCAGCACCGACTTCAGCCGCTTTTGCCGCCCATACCAAAGGTTAACCAGGCCGCGCGAGAACATCACGGCCGAGAACATCGAAGTCAGGATGCCCAGGCAGTGCACCACCGCGAAGCCGCGCACCGGCCCGGAACCGAAGGCCAGCAGCGCCACGCCGGCAATCAGCGTGGTGATGTTCGAATCGAGAATCGTGGCAAAGGCGCGTTCATAGCCGGCATGGATGGCCACCTGCGGCGCCGCCCCGCCGCGCAGCTCTTCGCGCACGCGCTCGTTGATCAGCACGTTGGCGTCGATCGCCATGCCCAGC
>JANMYI010000337.1:0-1780 GCA_031381955.1 Burkholderiales bacterium | reverse complement strand
CGTGCTGGCGCTGGGGCTGTTGGCCGCGGTGCTGGCGTTGGGCGCGCACGCCTGGCAGGCCTGGCAACTGGCGCTGCCGCTGGCCGCGCCGGTGACGGCGGTGGTATTGCTGTTCGGCGTGCATTTGTTCTTCGGCCAGTTTGTCGAGCTGCGCGCGCGCCGCCGCCTGGAAGCCCTGTTTGGCCGCTATGTGCCGCCCGAACTGGTCGACCTGATGAGCCGCAACCCGGCGCGCTACGACATGCAAGGCCGCGCCGAGGTGCTCAGCGTGCTGTTCGCCGACGTTCGCGGCTTCACCGCCATCAGCGAAACCATGGCGCCCACGGAGCTGGCGGCCTTGATGAACGAGTTCTTCTCGGCCATGACCGACATCGTTCGCGCCCACCGCGGCACGCTCGACAAGTACGTGGGCGACGCCCTGGTGGCGTTCTGGGGCGCACCGGTACGTGACGAGCAGCATGCTGAACACGCGGTGGCCGCCGCGCTGGCCATGCAGGCGGCCCTGCCGGCGCTGAATGCGCGCTTCGCGGCGCGCGGCTGGCCGGCGCTGCAAGTGGGCATGGGCATCAACAGCGGCACCATGGTGGTGGGCGACCTGGGCTCGCACCAGCGCCGCGCCTACACCGTACTGGGCGACGCCGTGAACGTCGGCGCGCGCTTCCAGACCCTGTGTGCCGAGCAAGGGGCGGCGGTCATCATCGGCGAGGCCACGCGTGCGCTGTTGCCCGGCTGGCCCTGCCGCGAGCTGGCCCGTATCACCCTGCGCGGGCGCAGCGCGGCGGTGACCATCTTCGAGCCCTTGCCGCGCTGAACGCCGGGTTGGCGACGCGTCGGTGCCCGAAGCCGGGAATTCTTGGCAGGCATTTCCGCGGCTGGCGCCGCCGCCATGCCGACATCCCTGCACAGGCTTCCAGCATTCATCGGGGCGGCCGGGTGCGGCCGACTGCGGGCGCACCTTCTGACCCCACAGCCCGCATCCACCATGAAGAAAAACCTCACCTGGATCGTTCATTTGCTGGCCTGCGCGGCCTTCTTCGCCGCTGCTGTGTGGGGCCGGCCGGCGCACGCGGCCGATGCCGGCGCGGCGTATCGCATTGCGCGCGGCGACGAGCTGAGTTTTCGCTTCTTCCACACGCCCGAGCTCAACACCCAGGCCATCGTGCGTTCCGACGGGCGCGTGGCCCTGCCGCTGCTGGGTGAAATCAACGTAGAAGGCCTGAGCGTGGCCGAGCTTTCGGCGCTGGTGATGCTGGGCCTGGCGCCGCAGGTCAAGCGCCCGGAGGTGACGATCAACGTGCACGGCATGGGCTCGCAGCGCGTCTTCGTCGGTGGCGAGGTGGTGCGCGCCGGCATGCAGCCGCTGCTGGGCCCGCTCACCGTGCTGCAAGCCGTGATGGTGGCCGAAGGCCTGCGCGACACCGCGCGCGCCAGCGTGGTGCGGGTGCTGCGCCGCGGCAGCGGCGGTGAACGCCAGGTGATTGCGGTGGACTTGAAGGCCGCGATGGCCGGCGAGGCCCACGCCGCCGATGTGCTGTTGCAACCCTATGACGTGGTGATGGTGCCCAAGAGCGGTATCGCCAACATCAACCAGTGGGTCGACCAGTACCTGCGCCGCAACTTGCCCATACACGTGGGCTTCAGCTACAGCGTCAACCGCGGCGAGGTGGTGCGATGAACATCGACCCGGGCCTGGCCGACCCCTGGCTGGCGCAGCAGCAGGCGGGGGCGCGCGGCGCCACGCTGCGTGAGTTCAACAACATCTGCTTACACGAACGCGCCC
>JANMYI010000296.1:0-16775 GCA_031381955.1 Burkholderiales bacterium | reverse complement strand
GCAGCGGTGGGCGAATCTGGCAAACGCCGGCCATTCGCTCCTGGTACCTGCCACGCGCCAGACTAGCCGATCTGTTCAACCAGTACATGCAATACGGCTACTGGAAGGTGCGCGTCATACAGAAACATCGCCTGCCCGCATCGGTCCGCCACCTGGTTCCCGGGGCCTTCATCGCCACCTTGATCGGGCTCGCGGCGATGGCCCCGTTCGTGGGTGCGGCACGCTTGGGCTTGGCCGGTTTGATTGCGCTCTATGTGCTGGCCAACCTGGCTGCAAGCATGGTCACGTGCCGGGGCAGGGTGAACTGGCGTTTCCTGCCGATCATGCCCTGCACCTTCGCCGCCTACCACTTCGGCTATGGCTGGGGGTTCTTGCGCGGCGTGGTCGATTTCGTGTTGCTTCGTCGCCCGCCGCCACGCGCCCAGGCGGAGCTGACCCGCTAAGTCATCGGTCATGGAACCCGACGAAGTGCAAGTTCGGTACCGGCGTCGTGAGGCGCGCGTTGAGCCCGACCGCTACAGCCTGCTCAAGCCCGATGTCTGGCAGACCGTGCAAGAGCGCCAACGCGCGCTGTTGCGCCTGTTTGTCAGGCAAGGCCTGCACGACCTGGCAGCGTTGAAAGTGGTCGAGGTGGGCTGCGGCAGTGGTGGCTACTTGCTTGAATTCCTGCGGCTGGGCTTTGCGCCCGAAAACCTAACCGGCATCGAGCTGCTGCCTGAGCGCTTCGCCGCGGCGCGCCATGTGCTGCCACAGGCCGTGGTGCTGCTGCAGGGTGATGCGGCACAGGCGCGCATCGAACCCGGCTCGGTTGACATCGTCCTGCAATCCACCGTCTTCACCTCGCTGCTCGACGACACTTTTCAGCAGCACTTGGCTGCGACCATGTGGCGCTGGGTGCGCCCGGGTGGTGCTGTGCTGTGGTACGACTTCACCTTCAACAACCCGCATAACCCCGATGTGCGGGGGATGCCGCTGGCGCGGGTGCGCAAGCTGTTTGCTCAAGGGACAATCACAGCGCAGCGCCTGACCTTGGCGCCGCCCATCGCGCGCCGGGTCTGTGCGCTGCATCCGGGTCTGTACACCTTGTTCAACACCTTGCCGTTGTTACGCACGCACCTGCTGGCCTGGGTTGCCAAACCATCGTCGGCGGGCATGTGATGTTGCAACTCCTTCTGATCACACTGTGGCTTGCCTCGCTGCCCAGCTTCGCGCAGGGCCGGCCGGGCTCGCCGGTGATTGAAGTCTGCGATGAAGCGCTGCGTTGCTCGGCACAGGCCCGTTCGTCGCTGGCGGCTGCCGAGGCGAGCTATGTTGAGCACCTCGTTCAAGCGCTGCCTGCACGGGCGTCGCAACGGCAGGTCGAGAAGCTGTTCGATTTGCTGCCCAGCTCGGCCTCGCCCACGACGCAGTTTTCCAACCCCACCAGAAGCGGTTCGGCCTATCGCGCCAGCTGGGAAGTGGCGGGCCAGCGCGCACCGTTTCTCGCTTCGCGCGTTGATGTGTATTTTCTGGAAGACCAGGCCTACATGGTGCGCGTGTGGCTCGACGGCCACCGCAAGCTGGTGCGCATTCGGTTCGCTGAGTGAATGAGCCCACCTGGGTTGCCGTTCCTGCCCTTCGCCCTGCCCGATATCGGCGAAGACGACATCGCCGAAGTGGTGGACACGTTGCGCTCGGGCTGGGTCACCACCGGCCCGAAGGCGCGGCGCTTCGAAGACGACTTCTGCGCGTTCCTCGGCGACCCACGCCTGCACTGCCTGGCCGTGAACTCGGCCACCGCGGGCCTGCACCTGGCGCTGGAAGGCATGGGCATTGGCCCGGGCGATGAGGTCATCACCACCACCCACACCTTCACCGCCACGGCTGAAGTGGTGCGTTACCTGGGGGCCGACGTGAAGTTGGTCGACATCGACCCGGCCACGTTGAACATCGATGCCAGCTTGATCGAAGCCGCCATCACCCCGCGCACGAAAGCCATCATCCCGGTGCACTATGGTGGCCTGGCGGCCGACATGCCGGCCATTCTGGCCATCGCCCGCAAGCATGGTCTGAAGGTGCTGGAAGACGCGGCCCACGCCTTGCCTGCAACGAGCGGCGGCGCGCTCATCGGCACGCTGGGCAGTGACGCCACGGTGTTCAGCTTCTATGCCAACAAGACCATCACCACCGGCGAAGGCGGCATGCTGGTCACGCGCAACGAAGCGCTGGCCCAGCGTGCCGGTGTGATGCGCCTGCACGGCATGAGCCGCGATGCGTTCGACCGTTTCAGCGCCAAGGTGCCGAGCTGGTACTACGAAATCGTGGCCCCCGGCTTCAAGTACAACCTCACCGACATTGCCGCCGCGCTGGGCCTGCACCAGTTGAAAAAGGCGCGGGCGTTTGCCGTGCGGCGCGGGGCGATCGCGGCGCAATACACGGCCGGCCTGGCCGGGCTGCCCCTGCTGTGCCCGCCGCAGCCGCCGGCGGGTGAGCAGCATGCCTGGCACTTGTATGCGATTCGCCTGGCCGCCGCTGCGCCGATTGCGCGCGACGCTTTCATCGAACACTTGTACGCGCAGGGCGTTGGGTGCAGCGTGCATTACATCCCGCTGCATGCGCAGCCCTATTGGCGTGAGCGTTACGCCCTGCGCGCGCAGGACTTCCCGCACAGCCAGCAGGCCTATGAGCGCATCGTCAGCCTGCCCATCTACACGCGCATGACAGACGCCGATGTGGTGCGCGTGCTGGACGCGGTGCGCGGGGCCTTGCGCGTAGGATGAGCGCGCCAACCGGGGAGCGATGATGAATGCTTTGACGCAACTCAAGATGGGGCTGGATGAGTTTCTGGCCTGGGAAAACGAGCAGCCCGACAAGCATGAGTTTTATCGGGGTGAGGTTTTTGCGATGGTGGGTGCGCGGCGCATCCATGGCTGCGTGGTCGGCAACCTGATGCGTTTGCTGGGCAACTTACTTGTCGGTTCGCCGTGCCGCGCTTTCAGCGAAGCCATGAAAGTCGAGATCGCCGAAGACACCCTTTTCTACCCCGATGTCTTCGTCACCTGCGACAAGGCCGACCTGGCTACTGACCTGTTGTTCCATGCGCCCAAGCTGGTGGTGGAAGTGCTGTCACCCGGCACGCAAGGTTATGACCGCGGGCTGAAGTTCGCCTTGTACCGCCGCCTGGAATCGTTGCAGGAGTACGTGCTGATCGACCCGGATTCGCGTCGGGTGGAAGGCTTTCGCCGTGGCGCCGATGGCCTGTGGGTGCTGCATGACATGAGCGATGGTGATGTGCTGGAAGTGGCCTGCCTGGGCGCGACGCTGAAGCTGGCAGAGGTGTTCGACGGCGTCGACCCCGCGGCCTGACGCTGGCCGCGCAGCCACCCCGGCGCATGCCCAAGCGGCTGTTCGACCTGCTCTTCGCCACCGCCGGCCTGCTGCTGCTGGCCCCGCTGCTGGCCGCGCTGGCGCTGTGGGTCAAGCTCGATTCGCCCGGCCCCGCGCTGTACCGCCAAGTGCGCGTCGGCCGCCACGGCGTGCCGTTTCGCATTCACAAGCTGCGCACCATGTTCGTGGGTGCGCAAGGCCTGCCGCTCACGGTGAGGGCAGACGCCCGCATCACCCGTGCCGGGCGCATGCTGCGCCGCACGCGCCTGGATGAACTGCCGCAGTTGTGGGATGTGCTGCGCGGCAAGATGAGCCTGGTGGGCCCGCGGCCCGAGGTGCCGCGCTACGTGGCGCATTACCCTGAAGCCTTGCGTGCCCAGGTGCTGGCCGTGCGCCCCGGCATCACCGACCCGGCGGCGCTGGCCTTCATCGACGAGACTGAGCTGCTGGCCGGCGCGGCCGACGCCGAGGCTGAATACATCCGCAACGTGCTGCCGCGCAAGGTGGCGGCGCAGGCGGCCTACGCCGAGCACGCCACGCTGGCATCAGACCTGGGCATCCTGGCGCGCACGCTGTGGGTGCTGGTCTCGCGTTGAAGGTGGCGAGCGGGCCCGCCACGCCGCAAGGCAGGCCTGAAGACGAGTCTGAATCATTGCAATTTCGCCACGCCATGGCGAAAATGCAGCCATGAAGCAGCGAAATTTAATGATCCGGCTGAACGCCGCGCTGGCCGACACCAGGGTGGTGCTCATCAACGGCGCGCGCCAGGTCGGCAAGAGCACGCTGGCCCAGCAGGTGGCGCAGGCCCGTGGCGGCCAGTACCTCACGCTCGACGACCCGGTGGTGGCCGAACTGGCCCGCACCGACCCGGCGGCCCTGGTGCGCGGCACCCGGGGGTTGACGGTGATCGACGAAGCGCAGGCCGCCCCCGGCCTGTTCCCGGTGATCAAGCGCGAGGTCGACCTGCACCCCGCGCCCGGCCGCTTCCTGCTCACCGGCTCGGCCAATGTCTTCATGCTGCCCAAGGTGGCCGAATCCCTGGCCGGCCGCATGGAAGTGCTGACGCTGGAGCCCCTGGCGCAGGCCGAGCTGGCGGGCTCCAGCCACAACCTGGTGGACGCCCTGTTCGATGCCCGGCCGTGGCAGCGCCGCAGCGTGCGCACCGAGCGTGCCGACGTGGTGCACAGGCTGCTGGCCAGTGGCTTTCCTGAAGCGTTAGGGCGCACCGAGCCGCAGCGCCGCAGCGCCTGGTTCAGCGCCTACCTGGCCAGCCTGCTGCAGCGTGACGTGCGTGACATCACCCACATTGAAGGTCTGCACGACCTGCCGCGCCTGCTGGCGCTGCTGGGTGCGCGCAGCGCCACGCTGCTCAACATGTCTGAAATCTCACGCGCCACGGGCATTGCGCACTCCACGCTGCGCCGCTACCTCACGCTGCTCGAAGCCTTGTTCATCGTGCAGCCCTTGCCGGCCTGGTCAGCCAACCTGGGCAAGCGCCTGGTCAAGGCGCCCAAGTTGCATTTGGTGGATGCGGGTTTGGCTGCGCACCTGCAAGGCCAGGCGGATGCCGCGGCGCTGAGCTTGTCGCCCCAATTGGGGCCGTTGCTCGAAAGCTTTGCCGTGCAAGAAATTCGCCGCCACCTGGCCTGGGCCCAAACGCCGGCGACGGCCTGGCACTTTCGCACCGGCGCCGGGCAAGAGGTTGACATGCTGCTTGAAGCGCCCGACCACCGCCTGGTTGGCATTGAGGTGAAGGCCAGCGCCAGCATCAGCCAGAGTGATTTCAACGGTTTGCGCGAGCTGGCCGCAGCCACCGGCCCGCGCTTCATCAGGGGCGTGGTGCTGTACACCGGCGAGCAATTGCTGCCTTTCGGCGATCAGTTGTGGGCCGTGCCCCTGGGCGTGTTGTGGGCGGTGTGAGTACACCTGTGAGCACACCCGCGCGTGCCGCTGCGCCAGGCGCCCGGTTCGTACAATTTCACCGCCTGGCCAAGGCCCTGAGCCAGCCGGCCTTCAAGCCCATTCGATGACTGTTACCCCCATGACCCTCTGGCATCGGCTGGATCACTTCCTGGCACGGTTGCGCCCACACCGCGAGCCGCTGTCGCTGCTGATCGACGGCCTGGTCATCGCCCTGGCCTGGAACGTGACCTACCTGTTCCGCCTCGGTTTCGACCGCTGGCTGAAAGACCGGCCCAGCTACGACCACTGGGTGCTGCTGGGCATCGTGGTGGCCTACCTGCTGGTGTTCATGTTGATGCATGTGCCGCGCGCCATGTGGCGTTTCTCTGGCTTTGGCGAGGTGCAGCGCATTGCCGTGGCCTGTGCCCTGGCCGGCGTGGCCAGCGCCGCGGTGGTGATGGGCTTGCAATTGACCAAGGTGCCGCGTGCCGTGCTCGCCTTGCACCCGCTGGTGGTGTTGATGCTGGTCGCCCTGGTGCGCATGGGCTACCGCATGTTGTACGAACATGCGCGCGCCCGCATCACGGGCAGCGATGCCGAAGTGCGCCGCGTGCTGGTGCTCGGCGCCGGCGCGGCCGCGCGGCTGCTGCTGGCCGGCATTCACCAACAGGGCTGGATCGTGCTCGGCCTGCTCGACGACGACCCGGCCAAGCAGCGCGCCAGCATCGGCGGTGTACGCGTGCTCGGGCCTTTGGCTGCGGTGCAAGACACGGCCGTGCGCGGCGCGGCCACCCACATCATCGTCGCACTGCCGTCGGTGAAGGGCGTGCGGCGCAAGCAGGTGCTGGAGATGACCGCGGCCACCGGGCTGCCGGTGCTCACCGTGCCCGATGCCGAGGAAATTGCCGATGGCTCAAGAGGCGTTGACCGCGTGCGCGGCATCGAGCCGACCGACCTGCTCGGCCGCGAGAGCGTGGTGCTTGACGAAGCCGGCATCAGCGCCACGCTGCACGGCAAGACCGTGCTCATCACCGGCGCCGGCGGCAGCATCGGCAGCGAACTGTGCCGCCAGGTGGCGCGCTTCCAGCCGGCGCGGCTGGTGTTGTATGAGCTCAGTGAATTCAATCTGTACACGGTGGAGCAAGACCTGGGTGAACGCTTCCCCGCGCTGCCGTTGGTGAAGTTGATGGGCGACGTGAAAGACCTGGAACACCTGCGCGCCACCTGCGCGCGCTTCCAGCCTCAGGTGGTGTTCCATGCCGCCGCGTTCAAGCATGTGCCGCTGATGGAAAGCGACAACGCCTGGGCCGCGCTGCGCAACAACACCCTGGGCACCTACCACGCCGCTCTGGCCGCGGCCGAAGTGCACAGCGAGCTTTTCGTGCTCATCAGCACCGACAAAGCCGTGAACCCCACCAACGTGATGGGGGCCACCAAGCGCGCGGCGGAAATGGTGCTCAGCGCGATGGCAGCCGAGCATGCCGGCACCAAGTTCATGGCCGTGCGTTTCGGCAACGTGCTGGGTTCCAGCGGCAGCGTGATCCCAAAGTTCAAGGAGCAGATCGCCCAGGGCGGCCCGGTCACCGTGACCCACCCCGACATCATTCGCTACTTCATGACCATTCCAGAAGCCGCGCGCCTGGTGCTGCAAGCAGCGGCCATTGGCGAGAGTGGGCAGGTGCTGGTGCTGGACATGGGCGAGCCGGTGAAGATCGTCGATCTGGCCATGCAGCTCATCCGCCTGGCCGGGCACAGCGTGGAAGAGATCGGCATCGAGTTTTCCGGGCTGCGGCCGGGGGAGAAATTGTTTGAGGAGTTGTTGGCGGATGGGGACAGCACCTTGCCGACCCGTTTTGAGCGCCTGCGCCTGGCCACGCTGCATGACGGCGGCCGAGGTGGGGTCGCGCTGACGGCTTTGGTGCAACAGGCCGGCGCGCGCCAGTTGGGTGAAGACGCCGTGCGCAAAACGCTGCGTGAGCTCGTGCCTGAGTTCCGGCCGGTCTCGCCGTGAGCGGGCCGGGCCGCCCCAAGCGCGAACACCGGAGTGCGAAGCACGAAGGCTCTCCAATGAGCGGGCCGGGCCGCCCCAAGCGCGAACACCGGAGTGCGAAGCACGAAGTTGCTCCATGATTGCGCCTGCCCACGGCGTCAACGCCGGCCGCGCACCGGCCCGAGATCGACGGCCTGCGCGCCTTGGCCGTGTTGCCGGTGATCCTCTTTCACGCCGGCTTCAGTTTGTTCAGTGGCGGTCACGTGGGGGTGGATGTCTTCTTCGTCATCAGCGGCTACCTCATCACCACCATCGCATCCTGCCGGCGCTGTTCCTGGCCTTCTTCGTCCGCCGCAGCAAATTTCCACCTCGTGGCTGCGCATGCAGCAACGCAACACGGTGGCGCACCGGCCGCTCGACGCCGCCGCGTTCGGCCCGAGCAACGGTTTTGCAACACCATCGTCGCGCGGCGCTGCGTGGTGCAGGCAGCGGGGCTGCTGTACTACGCTGACGACGACCACCTGTCCTTGCTTGGGGCGCGGCTCGTGGTGGGCGACTTGCTGGCGGCGCTGGGCACGCACTGAGGCACTGAGACCCAGGCGCGCCGCGGCCTACTTCAGCAAACCCTTGGCGCGCATTTCGGCGATCGAGCCTTCATAGTCGCTTCGGGCCACGCCCTGCGCCAAGGCCCAGGCGCAGAACAGCCTGGTGCCGGTTTCGAAATCAAACTGCGGCGTGAAGCCCAGCAGGCGCGTGGCCTTGTCGAGGCTGGCGACGTTGTGGCGGATGTCGCCGATGCGAAAGTTGCCACTCACGCTGATGGGCACGTCGCGCCCCAGGTGGCGCACCAGGGTGCGTGCCACGGTGAGCACATCGGTGGCGCACCCCGCGCCCACGTTGAACACCTGGTTGCGCGCGCCGTGGAGTTCCAGTGCCTTCACCGTGGCAGCCACCACGTCGTCGATATAAACAAAGTCGCGGCTCTCCAACCCATCTTCGAAGATGTTGATCGGCTTGCCGCTCATGATGAGGTTGGAAAAGATCGACAAGATGCCGGTGTAGGGGTTGGCCAGCGACTGCCCCGGTCCATAGACGTTTTGGTAGCGCAAGGCCACGCCGTCGATGCCCAGGGTGGGGCACACGGTCATGACGAGTTGCTCCTGCACCTGCTTGGTGATGCCGTACACCGAGCTTGGGTGGATGCGCGAGTCTTCATCGGTGGCCACCAGTTGCAGCGCCGAGCTGCCCGCCGGCGGCGCCACTTCAAAGCGGCCGGCCTGCATGTCGGCTTCGTTGCGGTGTGTGGGATACACGGCGCCCAGTTCGGGCGAGAGGTACTTGCCTTCACCGTAGATGGAACGCGAAGACGCCACCACCATGCGCTTCACGCGGTGTGGTGCATTGGCCAGGATGTCGAGCAACAACGCCGTGCCGCCCACGTTGACGTGGCTGTAGCGCTCGATTTGGTACATCGACTGCCCGGTGCCGGTTTCGGCGGCGTAGTGCACCACGGCGTCTTGCTCATTCAGCGCCGCCGCCAGGGCGGCGCGGTCGGTCACGTCGCCGTGAATGAAGTGCACCTGGCCTTCGATCGAGCGGTACAGGCTCGATGCACGCGGCTCGGTGCCGTGGATTTGCGGCGACAGGTTGTCGAGCACGGTGACGCGGTGGCCGCGCTGTTGCAGGGCCAGCGCCAGGCGCGAACCGATGAAGCCGGCGCCGCCGGTGATGAGAATGTTGGACATGGTCAGTTTGAGGGCGAGGCAGGGGCCGCCGCGCCGGTTGGGGAATGGTGGTGAATGAGGTTCACATTGGCTTCAATGTTGGCCTGGCGCGAAGACCCGAAGAGGATCGAATCCACGCCCTTGAACGCCGCCACGTAGGCCACGGACTGCTGCGCAGGCAGCAAGCCCGAGGCCAGCACCGACATGGCCATGTTCCGGCTGCGGCCGTTGCCGAAGGCGGTTTGCACCTCAGTCGGTGAAGGGTTCATGCGAAACCCCGCGCTGTTGAAATTGGCACACAGCCAGGGTGCGCGCAGGCCGATCTCGTCAACCAGCATGCGTTGCGCCGTGGGGTGGTTCATGGTGATGTAGCCCGGCGTGGCCTTGAAGCGGCCTTCAACGGTGCGGTGAAAGCGCTCGATCAGCTTCTGCCCGCGCAGGCCCATCAGCAAATCGAAAACGATGTTCTGCAGGAACACGCCGCGCACGTTCAAGCCCTTGGTCATGAGCAGCTCCACCTCCAGCAGCAACTGCATCACGGCCGCGAAATCGCCCACCGCCACGCGCGCCACGCCGCCCAGCAACTGGCGCTTGGAACAACCCACCAGGTGCTGCTTGATGACGGCCATGATGCCGCCTTCGCCCAAGGTGTTGGCGTACTTGTGGGCATAGGGCAGGCAGGGAATGAACTGCATGCCCGGGAACAGGCGCGAACGCACGATCTCGTCGATGGCCGGGCCCAGGCGTTCATGCGTGGTGAACATGAAGTCGCGAATGCCCGCGGCGTGCGCGAAGCCGATGACTTCAAGGATGGCATCGGTGCTGGCAAAGCGGTCTTGCAACTGCGCCGCCTTGGTCGGGCTGGCGTGGTTGATGCCCAGGAACTGGTTGTCGCCCAGGATCACGCGGCCAAAGCTCATGCCATGCCGCCTTTACTGGCGATCGCGCAGATCAGCTTGTCTACTTCCAGCCCGTCTTGCAGCGTGGCCGCCAGATCGGCAGGCAGTTCGGCGCGCAGCAACTTGCGGCCCAGCACGCGCGCCAGGAACAGTTCAAGCTGGAGCGTGTACTCCTCGCCGCGCAGGTAGTAGTTCACCGGGTAGGGTGTCAGGGGCTCGAACAACAGGGCCTGTGCGCCAGCGGCCAAGGCCAGGCCTGGCTTCAGGCTGGGTTTGAATTCGGCGTTGTTGGCGAACACATTGCCCTGTTCGAACTCGACTTGAAATTCGATGCCCGATTTGCGCTGGCTGGTGTCGCACCAATCGAGCAGCAGCGTGCCTGACAGGCCGGATTCATGGTTCCATTCGATGTTGGCGCTGTCGTCGGCGCGCACTGAATGCACGCGGCCGAATGTGGCCGATCGCAGCGCGGTCACATCACCAAAGAGGCAGCGGCACAGGTCCAGCAAGTGCGGGCCGTATTCGTTCAGGCAGCCGCCGCCGCGGCTGAAGTCGGTGCGCCAGCCTTGGGGTTCGGGCCGTGTGACCACGTTGCCGCGCATCGCTGCCTGGTAGCGCAGCGGCCGGCCCAGGGTCTGCTCACGAATCACGCTGCGCAGCTTGACGAACGGGCGCACGAAGCGCAGCACCAGGCCCATCTGCACGGCCACGCCGCTGGCCGCCTGCAAGGCCACCAGCTCCTGGCTGCGCTGCGGGTTCAGGGTCAGTGGTTTCTCGATGAAGCACGGCACCGCCTGTTCAAGCAAGGCCTTGGCCACCGCGTAGTGCGACGAGGTGGGCGTGGCCACCACCGCGGCCTGCCACTTCTTGGGCCCTTGAAAGGCCGCGGCCAGCGAGCCATGGGTCTTGAAGCCCAGCGCGCCGAACACATGGCGCGTCAGGCGCGATGAATCGCACAGGGCCACATCCACCTCACCGGCCAGCCGGTTCAGCATGGCCAGGTGCGACAGGCCCATCTTGCCGCCGCCCACGACGAGGATGCTCATAAAGGGGCGCCGGCGCGCGGGCCGAGCAGATCGAGCAAGAAGTCTTGCACGCTGCGCTGCCGGGCTCGCACGGGCTGTTGCGCAAGGGCGGCAACGCGTGCTGGCAGGTTGTTCGCGTTTGCGTCGGGCGCGTGAACGATGACTTGGGTTTCGTCGAACAACGGGCTCTTCAACACGTGTGAATTGTTCGTGATGACACGGGTGCCGACACTGGCGGCCTCGAAGCAGCGCAAGGTGATGCCGGTTTGCTTGGGGTGGGCATAGTCGAGCGTGAACGCTGAATCGGCCAGCACCTGCACGTATTGCGCGTAGGGCAGTGGCTTGCGCGAAATGAAGCGCCGGTACTTGATGTACAGCAGCGGGTGGCGCGCCAGGTTGGCGATGAAGGTGAACAGGTTGGCTTCCAGGATGTAGATGAACGAGCCTTGCGTGCCCAGTGCGCGCATGACGGTATCCAGGTACAGCAGCCGCTGCGAATGGTTGCGCATGATGGCCGAGATGCGGTAGCGCCTGGGCAGCGCCGAGGGCTGCGCGGGCAGGGCGGAGAACAGCTCCACCAAGGGCAGGCCACGGACTTGCGCGTCACGGTAGTCAAACGTGCACACGCGCGGCAGGCTCTTGCACCAACGCGCGGGGCCGCTGTCGTAGCCGAACGAATCGAAGTGGTAGCCGATGACGCTTCGGCCGTGCGCGCGCAGTTGCGTCACCATGTCATGGTCCAGCCCACGGCCCTTGATGATGAGGATCAGCTCATACGACTGGCCTGCAAGGAATTGGCTGTTCAACGCACGCCTGGTGAGCAGGCGCGAAACGCGCAGCCCCAGGCGGCCGAGCACGCGGCCGAACAGGCCATAGGGATATTCGTCGTTGGCCACCACCGTTTCAAAGCCCATGTCTTGCAGCCCGCGCTCGATGACCGCAGTGAACGAATAAAAGCTCTTGGGCAGGATCAGCAGGCAGCGGCCAGTTGCCGTGACGGTCATGTGTCACCCCGCAGCAGGTGGCCCACGAAACTGGCCAGGTGGAACTCGGCGAACTTGGCCAGGGGCTCGCGCAAAGGCCGTTCCAGGAAGGCCTTGACGCCTGAAAAGTCCAACCCTTCGAAGACATGAATGCGGTCGTCAGAAAAGAACGGCTCGCTGCGGATGCCGGCGTTGCTGGTGATGATCTTCTTGCCCGCGCACAGGTTTTCGATCGTGCGCATGGTGTAGCCCGATTGCCGGTGGTTGGCAAAGTCGAACACCGCCACCGAGGTTTCGATCATGGCGATGAAGCGCGGCCAGGCGATCGAGCGCAGCGCCACATCAAGCGGCAGCACGCCGCGGCGCAGCAGCAGGAACAAGACATAGGTGCTGCATGCCAGGAAGCTGTTGAACTCGATGCCCTCTTGCTTGCAGTAGCGCTTGAACGCCTGCACCGCCGCGTAGCGCTGCGGGCTGACGATGTTGCCCACGAAATAGATCGCCCGGCGCTGCTGTTCGCGCGCACCCAGGTTCTGAAATGCCGGGATGCAAAACAGCGGCAGGTAGCCGATGCCCACCGCCTGGGCGTCTTGCGGGTCGAAGGTGTAGGCGCGGTCGAAGTGCGGCAGGTGCGCGCGGTAATCGTGGTTGCTGATCGAGTCCCAGTTGTAGAGCACGAACTGCGCGCCCGCCTGTTGCTGGCGCAGGTGCGCCAGCGTGGCCGGTCTCATCTGGTGCACCTGAATGAACAGCACCATGTCGTGCCGCTGGCCTTGTTCGGCGGCCACGATGCGTTCATGGTGGTCGTCCATGCGGCGGCGGTACCACTGCGGCGCGGTCACGCGCAGCGCCTTCATCAGCAAGTCGCGCGGCTGGATGTCGTGGTAGGTCACGTCGTGGCCCTGCGCAACCAGCTCGGCGATGATCTCGCTCGTGTAGTCGTGGTACTTCAGGCCAATCAGCAGGATCTTCATGGCGTGCTGCAAGCCTGCGCGGGGGCACTCACGCGGTCGTTCACCAGGCGTTGCACGAATCGGCTCAGGTGAAACTCGGCAAAGGCTTGTGCCGGCGCGCGCAGCGGTGTGGCCAGGAACGCCTTCACGCCGGAAAAATCGAGGCCTGTGAAGACGTGGATGCGGTCGCTGGAATAGAACGGTTCATGCACGATGCGCGCGTTATTGGTGATGATCTTCTTGCCGGCGCACAGGTTTTCAATCACGCGCATGGTGTAGCCGGCCTGGTCATGGTTGGCGAAGTCGAACACCGCGGCCGAGGTTTCGATCATGTCGATGAAGCGGGCATCGGCCATGGCGCGCAGCGACACGTCCAGCGGCAGTCGGCCGCGGCGCAGCAGCAGCGTCAGCGCATGCGTGCTGCCCGCGAGGAAGTAGCGAAACGCGATGCCCTCGCGCTGGCAGTGCTGCTTGAAGGCGTGGATCGCCTCGTGCCGCCGCGGGTTGACGATGTTGCCCACGTGGTAGACCGTATCGGGGCCGGTTTCGCGCCGGCGCAGCGCTTGAAACGCGCTGATGCAAAACAGCGGCAGGTATTGCAAGCCCAGGCGCTGCGCGTCGTCGGGGTCGAAGGTGTAGGCGCGGTCGAAAGTGGGCAGGTGCGCGCGGTAGTCGTGGTTGCTCACCGCGTCCCAGTTGTACAGCACGAACTGCGCGCCGGCGAAGGCCTGGCGCATGGCCTGCAAGGTCGGCAACGCCATCTGGTGCACCTGGATGAACAGCACGATGTCGAACTGCCGCGCGCGCTCGGCTTGCAGGATGCCAAGGTGATAGCGGCCTAGGCTGGCGGGGTAGCGGCGCGGCGCAAACTTGCGCAGCAGCTTCAGCACGGGCTGGCCGGGCTGGATGTCGTGAAAGCTCACCTCGTGGCCCTGCGCGCGCATTTCGCGCACGATTTCCTGCGTGTAGCGGTGGTAGTTCAGGCCGATGAGCAAGATGCGCTTCATGCCCGGCATGGCCGCGTTGTCTGGGTGGTGCATCAGAAGCTGCCGTCGGGCTGGGTCTTGCGCCATTGGCCGGTCTGCGCGTCGTAGCGCTTGACGATGCGCGCCGGCGCACCCACCACCACGCAATGGTCCGGCACGTCGTGCGTCACCACCGCGTTGGCACCCACGACGCAGTGGCGCCCGATGCGCGCGCCCAGCACGCAGGCGTTGTGGCCCAGCCAGCTGCCGGCGCCTATCTCGACCACGCCGTTCTGCCGGATCGGCTGCTGCAGGATCGGCAACTCGGGGTTGCGGTAGTCATGCAGGTTGTCGGAGATGTACACGCCGTTGGCCGTGAGCACATGTGCGCCGAGCACGACACGCTGCGTGGCATAGATGTGGTTGAAGCGGCCGATGCGGCTGCCCGCGCCGATTTCAAGCGTGCACTGTGGCTGCCCGGTGTGCGGCACCGCGGCCAGAAAGCTCTTGTAGGCCACGTAGACGTCGTCGCCCAGGCTGATGTTGCCCGCGCCTTCAACGCCGGCCGGAAACACCACGCAGGTGCCGCGCCCAAACTGCTTGAAGCGGCGCGCAAACACGAGCCTGAACAGGCGCACGTAGAGCGACACGGGCCAGTGCAACATCATGCGGTCAGCCCTGGCGCCTGCCTTGGAAACCGCGGCCGCCTGGCCCGCGCCGGGGCGCGGCGAACGAGGTAGGCACTGAGCACGATCATCAGGAAAAGCGGCGTGAACAACACCGATTCGCCGAACATCGACAGGGTGAACCACACCCCGATCAGCCAGCGATGCGCGAACAGCGTCTGCTTGAACAGGCCCCATGCGAAGAGCAGCCCCAGCGGAATGCCCAGGCTGTAGAAGAGGTGTATCAGCCCGTTGGAAGTGGGGCGCTCCTCGGTGGCTGCGCTGTCCAGCAGGGTGTCTTCGTAGGCCACGCGCCCGGTCACTTCGAGGTAGCGGCCGACATCGAAACCGATGCCCAGCCAGGGGTGCTCGGCGATCACGTTCAGCCCTGTGAAAAAGTCGTACTCACGGGCCCATGACGAGCCCTGCGTCGTGCCAACAAGCTTGTCTGAAACGTTGTCAATTGTCAGGTAAACCAGCGGCGGCGCCACAGCGGCCGCCAGCAGCACGGCCAGCGCCCGGTTGCGCAAGGCGCCTGAGCCCAGGTGCTGCCACAGCGCGCCGCCCAGCAGCACGGCGCAGATCACGATGCCGGTGGTGGATTGCGTGGACATCACAGCCAGCGTGGCCAGCAGGGCCTGGCCCGGGCGGCGGGCCACGAACAGGGCGAGGTACAGGTACAGGTTGAGGTAGATCTGGAACACGCCCGGCTCGAAGAAGAAGCCGTCTGGGCGAATCAAGCCGCCCAACTCTTCGATGGTGACGTGATAGTTGAACAGCAACAGCAAGGTCTGGTAGCTTTGTTCGCCGATGTTGATGGGCACGAACAGGCCACCCACGGCGTGGGCCAGCACCACCGTGGCCAGAGCCTGGATGGCCAGCCAGCGCAGCAGGGCGAGCAAGTCCCCGGCCAACGCACCTTGCGGCGCACGCAGGTACATGTTAAGCATGAACACCGCTGCGGCAAAGTTCGTGGCCCGGCTGATCAACGAGCCCGGGCTCAGCGGGCCGGGGCGCAGCAGCGTGACCAGGCCCACGGCGGCCAACAGCAACAACAGCGGCCACATTTCGCGCCGCAGCGGCAGGCGCAGTCCGGTAACGGCCAGGCACAGGGCAATCAGCAGCAGCAGGATGGGTTCGCGCGGAAACAGCAACATGCCGCCGCTGATCAGGAACGCCATGAACAAGGCCAAGCGGCGCAGCGCCACCCATTGCGGTCGTGCGCGCAGGAGCGGTGTTGCGGGCGTGGTGGGCGCGTGCATGCTTGGAGCCAAACCGGGTCAGGCCGGGATCGGCGCCTGCGTCATCAGCGCCGTGTCGCGTTTTGCCAGGGCAGCCAGGTGGTTCAGATAGGCCACCGGAACGCCGTCTTGCAAAGACTTCAACAATCCCTGCACCGTGGCGTCGGCCTGCAAATGAGCCAGGCCGAGCCGGCTCCATTGTTCAAAGTCAGCCGGGTTGAAAGGCGAGAACACCCAGTTGCAGCATTGCGTCATGTAGTAGCACAGGCGGGCGGCGTCGCGCATCGCGGCGCTGACCGTCAACTGCCCGCCGGCGCCCTGGCGCAGCAGGCCTTGATACTGCGCCAGGCTGGTGGCCTGCCAGACGAAGCCCATGCCCGCGTAGTAGGACCTTGACGCGGTGATGACGGGCAGGCCGTGCGCCGCCGCCTCGATGCCGATGGTGGAGGTGTAGACCACCACCGCGGCCACGCGCTTGAACAGCTCGTAGCTGTTCACCGGCTCGGCCGCGGCAATGAAGTGCAGGCGCGGGTGCGCGCCGAAATGCTGCTGCAGCAGCGCGGCGTAGTCATCACTGGTGCGCGCGATTTCAAGGCGCTCGGCCGGGTGCTGGCGCACGATCACCGGCACGTCGGTGTGCGCGAGCAGATGGCGAACCGTCTCGACGATCCACTGCATGCTGTCGTCGAAGACCGCGTGCAGCCCGAGCGCCGCTGAATCCCACGACGAATTCAGCGCCAGCAGCACGGCACCGTCGAAGCGCGGATCGCGGGGGCGGGTGCCCTGCATCTGCGAGGCGAACTTGTCGACACCGCCGCGCCGCCGGCCGATCTCGGCGTGCGCGGCCTCCACCACCACGGCGTGCTCGCGCTCGCTGTCGGGGCGCGCGCCGAGCATCGCAAAGGCGCGCGGGATGTCCTGCAACTGGCAGGCGATGCCGTCCGCGGCGAGCATCAGCGTGCCGTAGCCGCCTGAGTCGAAGCTCGCCAGGCGGATGCCGCGGGCGCGCACCTGCGCGGTCCACAGCCCGGTCGATCCCCAGACGCCGCCGGGGACGAAGAC
>JANMYI010000278.1:0-9161 GCA_031381955.1 Burkholderiales bacterium | reverse complement strand
GCTGGGCCTGCCGGCCTGCATGGCCGGTGCCTGGGGCTACACCTTGCTCGAAGCGCGCGGCGTGGCGCTGTTGATCGGCCTGTTCCTGCTGGTCAGCATGCCGCTGCGGCGCTGGTTGCAGCGCGCCCAACTGGGGCTGGATGCGCGCGGTGAAGTCGCCGCCGGTGCAGCCTTCGGTTTCATCAATGGCGGCATGACGGGTGCTGGCGTGATTTTGATTTCAATGCTCATGGCCGGCGGCGTGCAAGGTGCGGCGCTGATCGCCACCGACGCCACCATATCGGCCATCATGGGCTTGTTCAAGGTGGCGATCTTCGGCAGTCTGGCGCGGTTGGATACCTCGTTGGCGGTGGCCGGTATCTTGATCGGCCTGTGCACCATGCCGGGCGCCTTCGTCGCACGCCGGCTGCTGAACCTGATACCGCCGCGCCTGCACACCGCGGCGATGGAAACGGTGGTGGTGTTCGGCGGTGTTGGTTTTTTATGGCGGGCGTGGGCGTGATGAGTCTGGGCGTGACAGGCCTGGCAGACTGGCGGCCGAGCCGGCCATCACGGCTGCTTCTAACTGACGAGGTGATGCAATGAGACTTCAGCGTCGCATGCTCCTGGCCGCTGCGCTGCCGCCGTCATGGGCCACGGGGCGAGCCCATGCCCAAGCGCGCCGCCGTGTCGTTGTGCTGGGCATCGGGGCCCCCAACCTGAGCTAGCACTTGCTGCTCGCGCAGGTGGAGGGCCTGCGCGAACTGGGTTTTGTCGACGCGCGCAATGTGGCGTTGGAGTGCCGCTTGACCGAGCCGGCGTTCGAAGCGTTGCGCCGCGCGGGCGTGAAGGCCTGTTTCGTTGTCGGCGGCCCGCTGATCTACCGCTACCGGCAGCAAGTGGCCGAGCTGGAACTGCGCCACCGTTTGCCGGCCATCCACTACTCCGCTGACTATCTGCGCGCCGGCGGGCTGCTCAGCTACGGCACCGACCTGATTGCGCAGTTCCGGCGCTCGGCCTACTTCATCGCGCGCATCCTGAGCGGCGCCAAGCCCGCCGAGTTGCCGGTGGAACAGCCCGCCAGGTTCGAAACAGCCATCAACCTGGCCAGTGCACGGGCACTGGGGCTGACCGTCCCGCCGTCGCTGCTGTTGCGTGCCGACGTGGTGATCCAGTGAATCGACGCTTGTTCCTTGCACCGGTCTGGCGAACACAGGCCAAAGGTCATGCGGTGCTGCCTGCGCAAGTCAACGGTTAACTGCTGCTTCAAGGTTCAGTGGCTAACGCTCGGCGCTGAGCCGCGCCACCAGCATGGCGCGCACCGCGCCCAGGCTGGTGCCCAAGGCCTCGCGGTATTGCTGCGGGTCGGCCACGGCTTCGTGTTCTTTCACGCTTTGGCTGCCGCCTTTGCCGATGGCCAGGGACAGCACGGCCAGGCCGACATTGGTCGCCGTCGACGAGACATCGCGCACTTCCTTGATGGCCTCGCCCGGCAAGACCAGCGGGCGGCTGAGCGTCACGGTGTTGGTGCCGCCATCGGCCACCGCCAGCGTCAATGCGGCTTCGGTCAAGGTGGCACTGAGCCTGCCTTTGACCGACGCCGTGCCTGAAATGCGCCCCAGAAAGCTGGAGCTGCTGCTTTCCAAGTCAACGAAGCTGACGCGCAGGCGCAGCGACAGCACCGCTGCGTTGAGTTCCTTTTGCAGTTCAGCCACTTCCAGCGCGCTGGAAATCATGCCGGTGACGTTGCTGATGCCAGCCAACGCCGAAAACACACCACCGCCGCCGCTGGCCGGCGCAATGCCGTACAGCGGCAATGAGGCCGGCCCGACCAGAACGCTTTGCGTGTCACCCGAACCACGCGCCATCGGCTCCGCTTTGGCGTTGGCAATGAGCTTGCGGTAACTGGCCGTTTGCTGCATTTCAGCCGCGCTGACCACTTCAAAGCCGGCAGCGGCCAACCCGGTGTTGAAATCATTCAGCAGGCGGTCGGCAATGGCCTGCATGTCGTTGCCGCCCACCCCCACCAGCTTGTACGTCACCGACACACCCGCCGTGCCCGAGCGCCCGATTTCCGTCGCGCTGGCACTGGCGCTGGAGCTGGTGACGAATTCGATCTGGACCGACGGGATGGCAATGCGCCGCACGCCCTTGCCGCGCGCCGGGTCGGTGCTCTTGAACGCCGACACACTGGCGCTGGCCGGGTTGGCGCCGAGGTCAAGCGGCACCGCCGGCTCGCCTTTGGCCCAGGCCGATTGGAGTGCGACGCACAAGGCCAACGCCGCCCAGGTGGGGGCGGCGCGGCGGCAACGAGGGCTGGCCATTTTGGTCATGATGTCTTCCTGGTTTGATGGGTTGGCATGGATCGGCGAGCGAAGCGCGCGCATGGCGCTCCCGCGGTAAAAACCGCGGGCCGTTGCTGGTGGGCTCATGCTGGTTGGCACAAGTTTTTGTGCGGCTTCACAAGGCTAGCGCAGGTTTGTGGCTGCAAAGGGCTCAAGTACCCCCCATCCAAGGCCCTGCCGTTCGCGCCGCCTGTGCGTGCCGCGAAGAACCTGGAAGCGCGCGAGCAGTGGCGCGCCGCCAGCGGCCGGCTCAGGGTCAATCCGCCTGCCCAATGAGCCAGTGGCCGAACACCATGTGAGGCCCCACAAAGCGCCGCGCCAGCACCACCACACCCGGAGCCCAACCGCCATGCCCAGGACCTGCCCGCCCAGTATGTGCCCGCCCAACACCCGCCCGCCCAGCCGGCGCCATGTCGTCACCGCTTCGCTGGCCGTGGCCGGGATGTTGACTGTGCCGGGAGTCTTGGCGCAGCAAGGCAAGTCGCCCGCCGGTTTGGCGGCAAGCTGGCCGAGCAAGCCGATCCGCATCATCGTGCCCTTCCCGCCGGGCGGCCTGACCGACGCCTACGCCCGGCTGTACGGTGAACAACTAAGCAACCAGTTGGGCGCGCAAGTGCTGGTCGAGAACAAGCCCGGCGCCGGCGCGGTGATCGGCATCGACACGGTGGCCAAGGCGCCCGCCGATGGCCATACCTTGCTGGTCACCACCACCGGCACCGTCATGACCAACCGCGTGCTGTACACCAAGCTGCCCTACAACCTCGACAAAGATCTGACCCCGATCGCGGTGTTTCCCTCTGGCCCGTTGGTGGTGGGCGTGGCGCCCAACGTGCCGGCATCCAACCTGAAGGACTTCATCGCCTGGGCCAAGGGCAAAGACCTTTCCATGGGGTCTTATGCGCCGGGTTCGTATCCGCACCTGTTGGCCGACCAGTTCAGCCGCACCGAAGGTCTGAAGATCCTGGCCGTGCATTACCGCGGCGAAGCGCCGATGTGGGTCGACATCGCCGGCAACCAGCTGCAAGTGGCGGTGGGCAGCTATCAGGCCTACAACACCGTGGCGCAGCGCGGCGTGAAAGCCATTGGCGTGACGGGTCATTACCGCAGCCCGCGGCTGCCTGAGGTGCCCACCTTGATCGAACAAGGCGTGCAAGGCGCGCTGGTGCCGCTGGAAGGCGGGCTGGCGCTGATGGCCCGCTCGGGCACGCCCGAAGCCGTGCTGCAAACACTCTCGCGCGTGGTCATGCAAGGCGCCAACAGCGACGCGGCGGCCAAGCTGCGCGAAAACTTCGGCATTCCGAACAAGCCGAAGAACCTGGCCGAAACGCGGCGTGACTGGGACCGCGACGTGCCGGTGTGGGTGAAGATTGCGGTAGACCTGGGCGTCAAGCTGGACTGACCACCTGGCCACGCGCGGCAGCATGCTCGCCATGCGCCTGTGAGCCGCTGGCGTCGACCTACTGCGCTGCGCGGCGTGGCGTTTTGCGCTGCGCCAAGCTCGGTTCGGCCGGCGCCGAAGCCGGCGTGCGCGCGAACTCTTCGACCAGCCAGCGTGCGAAGGCCGCGACCTCTTTCGCCGCGCTGCGCTCGGGGTTGACCAGCAGGTAGTGGCTGTAGCCAGTGGCCACGCGCAGGCCGGGAAAGGGCATGGCGAGCTGGCCGTTGGCCACCGCGTCTTCGAACAGCGGTGAGCGCCCCACCACCACGCCCTGGCCACGCACCGCGGCTTGCACCGCCTGGTCGATGAAGCTGAAGGTCAGGTGCCCGGCGGCTCGGTGCCGCGCCGGCACGCTGGCGCCCTCGAACCAGCGCGCCCAACTGCTGGCCGCGGCACCCGGCCAGCTATCGTCCATGTCGATCAGCGGCAATTGCATCAGCTCGGCCACCTTCATCAAGCGCTTGCCCGCGCGTTCGAGCAGGTGCGGGCTCAGCGCCGGGGTCAGGTATTCCTCGCACAGCAAGGTGGCGCCCGTGCTGGCGTGCGCCGGCAGGCTGCGCCGGATCGCGATGTCGATCGACTCGGCCTGCAAGTCGACCACGCGGTCATTGGCATCGATGCGGATTTCAATCTGTGGGTGCGCATGCTGGAACGCCGCCAGCCGCGGCACCAGCCACAGCGAGGCGAACGAGGCATAGGTGGTCAGGCTCACGCGCGGTGGCTGCCCGGTGCCGCGAATCTCGTCGATGCTGCGGTCGATGCCGGCCAGTGCCAGCTTAACCGCTGCGTGCAGCCGCGCGCCGGCGGCGGTCAGCACCAGCGCGCGCGTCTTGCGCACGAACAGCGGCTTGCCCACCTGGCGCTCCAGGGTGGCGATCTGGCGGCTGACCGCAGACTGCGTCAGCGCCAACTCGTCGCCCGCCTGGGTGAACGATAGGTGGCGCGCCGCGGCATCGAAACCACGCAGCGCGGCAAGCTGGATGGGCCGGCGCCGCCGCGTGGCGGCGGGCTGGGCGGGGGCGGGAGGTTTGATCATGCGGGCACCTTGCATGCAAGCCGTGCATGCATCAACTGCACCGTTTCCGTTTGTCCGCCGGTGCGCCTTGCCCTTCAATGGCCTCACGCCGAAACCCGGCGCAAGGAGTGTGAAATAGGCTCGCAACGCCACCCCAGCTGGACGCGCACCGTCGACCTCGATCACGAGCAGTTGCTGATCATCCAAGACCAGCCCGGTACGCGCATGCAAGTCCTTTTCGGCGGCATGTGGCTGACCGAAGAGCGCAACCTGCACGACCAGTTCGCCGGCGCCGGCGAATGGCTGCGGCTGGAAGCCAAGGGCCGCGCGGTGGTCGAGGCGCGCGGGCGTTCGCGCCTGCGCGTCATCGCTCCGCTGCGCCGCGGCGGTGCCTGGTGGCGCCGTGGCGTGGCGCGGCTGCAAGCGGGCTGGGCCAACCTGGCGGCGCGCACGCTGGCACGGGCGTGAGCCCAACGCCACGGCGCGCGGCGCGCAGCGCGCCGTGGGCGCCCAGGGCCTACCATGGCAGGCCCTGCTTGCCGCCACCGCCTCAGTTCGCGTTGGCCCAACCCTGATCGCCATGAACCCCCTGCACTACCAACTTGTCACCACGCTGGACCAAGCCCGCCAGGCCTTGAACGCCGACCCGCAGGCCAAGCTGCTGGCCGGCGGCATGACGCTGATCCCGGTGCTCAAGCACCGGCTCGCAGCGCCTTCGCTGCTGCTGGACATTTCCCGGCTGCCCGAGTTGCGCACGATCGACATCACGCCAGGTCAGGCCTGGGTCGGCGCCGGCATGCGCCACGGCGAGGTGGCACGCAACGCCGCTTTGCAGCAAGCCTTGCCAGGCTTGGCGCGCTTGGCCGGCGGCATTGGGGACGCGCAGGTGCGCGCGCGCGGCACGCTGGGCGGCTCCATCGCCAACAACGACCCGGCGGCTGACTACCCGGCCGCGCTGCTGGCGCTCAACGCCGTGGTGGTGACACAGCAGCGCGAGCTGGCGGCGCAAGACTTTTTTCAAGGCACCTTCACCACGGCGCTGGCGGCTGACGAAATCGTCACCGGCGTGCGCTTTGCCATCCCGCTGCGCAGCGGCTACGCCAAGTTCGCCCACCCGGCCACGGGCTACGCCATGGCCGGCGTGTACGTGGCCGACTTCGGTGGTGGGCAGCAGCGCGTGGCCGTTACCGGCGCGGCCAGCAGCGTGTGCCGCTGGCCGGCGGCCGAAGCGGCGTGGGCGCAGGGCCTGGCCACGGCACGCTTCGATCACCCCGAGTTGTTGGAAGACCTGCATGCGCCCGGCGCCTACCGCGCGCAACTGGCCACGCTGATGTTCGAACAAGCCCTGAATTCGCTCGTCTGAGCGCCCCTTCTTGCGAGCAAGCACGATGAAACTAACGATTGAATTGAACGGCCAGCCGCTGCACACGGAGGTGGAAGCGCGCACGCTGCTGTCCAGCCTGCTGCGCGACACCTGCGGCCTCACCGGCACCCATGTGGGCTGCGACACCAGCCAGTGCGGCTGCTGCACCGTGCTGCTCGACGGCGAGGCGGTGAAGTCGTGCAGCATGCTGGCGCTGCAAGCGCAGGGCTGCGCGGTCACCACCATCGAAGGCCTGGCCGCCAGCGGTGCGCCGGCCGGCCTGCACCCGGTGCAAGCCGCCTTCACCCAATGCCACGCGCTGCAATGCGGTTTCTGCACGCCCGGCATGATCATGTCAACCGTTAGCTTGCTCAAGGCGCACCCGCAGCCCAGCGATGCACAGATCGCCGAAGGCCTGGCCGGCAACCTGTGCCGCTGCACCGGGTATGTCCACATCACGCAGGCCGTGCGCCAGGCGGCGCAAGCGATGAGCGCGGTGCCGGCAACGGGCGGGGTGGCGCGATGAACACGCCCGTCGCCGCCACGCCACTGGCCGAGGGCGTGGTCTACGCCCGGCGCGAAGACCATGCGCTGATCACCGGCCACGGCCGCTTCACCGCCGACCACCACTACCCAGGCATGCTGCATGCGTATGTGATCCGCTCGATGCATGCGCAGGCGCGCATCACGCGGGCCGACTTCTCGGCCGTGGCCCAGGCCCCGGGCGTGCATGCCGTGCTCACGGCTGATGACGTGGCGGCATTCGGCGCGCAAGACCTGCCCAACGCGCATGCCGTGAAAAGCATCGACGGCCAGGCGCAGAACGTGGTGCGCATGCCGGTGTTGGCGCGCGACCGCGTGCACTTCGTCGGCCAGCCGATTGCCATGGTGCTGGCCGATTCGGCCGATCTGGCGCAAGACGCCGCCGAGCGCGCCGAGATCGACTACGACACGTTCGATGCGGTGACCGACATCGAATCCGCATTGGCCCCCGGCGCGCCCAGAGTGCATGAAGCGGTGCCCGGCAACCTGTCGGCGCGCTATGAGCACGGCGACCGCGCGGCAGTGGAGGCGGCGTTCAAGACCGCCCATCACACCAGCCGCATGCGCGTGCACAGCCAGCGCCTGATCGGCATGCCGATGGAGCCGCGCGCCGTGGTCGTGGTGCATGACGCGGCCACTGGCCGCACGCGCGTGCACACGCCCACGCAGGGCATGCTGGGCATGCAGGCCGCCCTGGCGGTGCTGACTGGCCTGCCCGCCGAGCAACTGGAAATTTCAACGCAAGACGTGGGCGGCTCGTTCGGCCTGCGCGGCGGGCCTTACAGCGAACACGCGCTGCTGGTGATCGCCGCGCGGCGCCTGATGCGGCCGGTGAGCTGGGTGGGCGGGCGCGGCGAGGTGTTCCTGAGCGACTGGCATGGCCGCGCACTCGCGCTCGACGGCGAGGTGGCGCTCGACGCGCAAGGCCGCATCCTGGCCATGCGCTTTCATGACCAAGCCGACCTGGGTGCCTACAACTGCTACTTCAGCACCTTCATCGCCACGCGCAACCTCAGCATCACCATGGGCGGCGCGTACAAGGTGCCGGCGCTGTACATGAGCTGCGACCTGGTGTTCACCAACACCGTGCCGGTGTCAGCCTACCGCGGCGCCGGGCGGCCCGACATCGCCTATGCAGTCGAACGTTTGATTGATCATGCCGCGCACGAGCATGGCTTCGGCCCGGTGGCGCTGCGACGCTTGAACTTCATCACGCCGGCAGATTTTCCCTATCGCACGGCCAACGGCACCGAGTACGACCGCTGCGACTTTGCCCGCGTGATGGACCGCGCCGTGCAACTCGCCGAGCACGCCAGCTTCGAGCCGCGCCGCGCCGAAGCCAGGCAACGCGGCAAGTTGCGCGGCATCGGCCTGGCCAGTTACCTTGAAGCCTCGGGCGCCGGGGGCGCTGCCAAAGACCAGGTGCAGGGCGAGTTCTCGGCGCAAGGTGTGTTGATGGTGTACGGCGTCACCGGCAGCTCGGGCCAGGGGCATGAAGCATCGTTCGCGCAGATCATTGAAAGCAGCCTGGGCCTGCCCGCCAGCCAGGTGCGCTACCGCGCCGGCGACCCGGCGCGCAACCTGGTGGGCAACGGCACCGGCGGCTCGCGCTCGCTGTATGGCGCGGGCAGTGCGGTCAAGGATTTGTGCCTGCGTTTGATCGAGCAAGCCAAGCCTCTTGTGGCCGCCCTGTGGGCCTGCCCGGTCGAGCAAGTGGCCTTTGCGAGTGGCCAGTGGCAGCAGGCCGGCAACGCGGCACCGGCCATGTCGATGCGCGAGTTCCTGGCCCGCCTGAGCCCCGCACAGTTGGCGAGCTTGAAGGCCACCGGCGAAGCCAAATCGGGCATGACCTTCCCCAACGGCTGCCACATCGCCGAGGTGGAAATCGACCCGCGCAGCGGCGTGACGCAAGTGGTGAACTACGTGGCCGTTGACGACCTGGGCACGGTGATCTCACCGCAACTGGTGGCCGGCCAGGTGCATGGCGGCGTGGTGCAGGGCTGGGGCCAGGCCTTTTGCGAGCAGGTGGTATACGACCCCAGCGGCCAGTTGCTCAGCGGCTCGTTGATGGACTACGCCCTGCCGCGGCTGGGCTGCCTGCCGCAGATGCAGCGTGAGACGCTGCAAGTGGACACGCAGGCCAACCTGCTCGGCGCCAAGGGCGTGGGCGAAGCCGGCTGCAGCGGCTCGCTGCCGGCGCTGTCCAACGCCATGATCAACGCCTTGCGGCCGCTGGGCATCCAGGCGCTGGACATGCCGTACACGGCGGCCAAGGTGTGGGCGGCGGTGGCGGCGGCGCGGCAGGCGTGAGGGCGTGGAAAAGGCCATGTGAATCCATGGCTGGCCTGGTGCCGGCGCAGAAAGCCGCGCTCGACGCGGCGCTGGCACAGTCGCTGGCGAAGGTCGGCGATGAGCGTTCGAGAACCGACGGCGTTGCGGTGGGCAGGGCGGCGGCAGACCGCATGCTGGCCTGGCGCG
>JANMYI010000260.1:0-1641 GCA_031381955.1 Burkholderiales bacterium | reverse complement strand
ACCCAGGTGCGCGGATTCGCGCAGATTCAGCGCGACTCGATGCGCGATGTCGAGGTTGAAACCCTGCCCGGCGTGGTGCTGGGCCACAAGCACATTCCCGTCAACGCCGTGGGCTGCTATGTGCCGGGCGGCAAGTACCCGCTCATCGCCTCGGCGCACATGAGCGTGCTAACGGCCAAGGTGGCTGGCGTGCCGCGCGTGATGGCCACCGCGCCGCCCTACCAGGGCGCGCCGCACCCGGCCATCGTGGCCGCCATGCACTTTGCCGGCGCCGACCAGATTTTGGTGCTGGGCGGCGTGCAAGCCGTGGCCGCCATGGCCATCGGAACGCAAAGCGTGCAGGCCGTGGACATGCTGGTGGGCCCGGGCAACATGTACGTGGCCGAGGCCAAGCGGCAGCTGTACGGCCGCGTGGGCATTGACTTATTTGCGGGGCCGACCGAAACGCTGGTGATTGCCGACGACAGCGTGGACGGCGAGATGTGCGCGGTGGACCTGCTGGGCCAGGCCGAGCACGGGCCCACCTCACCGGCGGTGCTGTTGACCACCAGCGAGAAATTGGCGCGCGACACGATGGCCGAAGTGGAACGCCAGCTCCGCATCCTGCCCACCGCCGGCATTGCACGCCAGGCCTGGGCCGAGCATGGCGAGGTCATCGTTTGCGACAGCGACGAAGAATTGCTGGCCGAGGCCGACCGCATCGCCAGCGAACATGTGCAGGTCATGACGCGCGACCCCGACTGGTTCTTGCAGCGCATGACGAACTACGGCGCGCTGTTTCTTGGCCCGCGCACGAACGTGAGCTTTGGCGACAAGGTGATCGGCACCAACCACACCCTGCCCACCAACCGCAACGCGCGCTACACCGGCGGGCTGTGGGTGGGTAAGTTCCTGAAGACCTGCACCTACCAGCGCGTGCTGACCGACGCAGCCAGCGCGGCCATCGGCGCCGTGTGTTCGCGGCTGTGCCACATGGAAAATTTCGCGGGCCATGGTGAACAAGCGAATCTGCGCGTGCGGCGGTATGGCCAGCAGCCTGATCTGCCGTGGTACCAGCCCGTGCCGGCTGCAGGCTGACCCACATTGACCATGAACGCTGGCCTGCCCAGAACGCCCAGCCTGCGCCTGGATGGCCGCCGTGCGCTGGTCACCGGCGCCGGCCGCGGCCTGGGCCTGGCCTGTGCCGCCGCGCTGGCTGAAGCCGGCGCCGAAGTGTGGCTGGCCGCCCGCAGCGCGGCCGAGGTGCAGGCCGCCGCCACTGCGCTGCGCGAACGCGGCGACCGCGCGCATGCCCTGGTGCTGGACGTGACCGACAGCGCGGCCGTGGCCGATGCGGTGGCCGAGCACGGCCCCTTCCAGGTGCTGGTCAACAACGCCGGCACCAACCGCCCCAAGCCCTTCGACGAAGTCACCGAAGACGATGTCGATGCCCTGCTGGCGTTGAACGTGAAGGCCGCTTTCTTCGTCGCCCGCGCGGTGGCCAGCGGGCTCAAGGCTGCGGGCCTGCCGGGCAGCATCGTGCAGATGTCGTCGCAAATGGGGCATGTTGGCGGCGTCAACCGCAGCATCTATTGCACCAGCAAGCACGCGCTCGAAGGCATGAGCAAGGCGCTGGCGCTGGAACTCGGCTCCCACGGCATC
>JANMYI010000254.1:0-2821 GCA_031381955.1 Burkholderiales bacterium | reverse complement strand
CAGCAAACGCGCCACACCATCCAGCAACACCAGCGCGGGCAATTCGCCGCCGCTGAGCACGTAGTCGCCCAGACTGAATTCATCGGTCACGTGGCGATCGATGACGCGCTGGTCAACGCCCTCGTAGCGGCCACACAGCAGCAACGCGCCCGGGCCGGCCGCGAGGGCCTGCAAGTGAGCCTGTTTGAGTGGCTGCCCGGTGGGCGTGAAGTGAAGCACCCGGGCCGCACCGGGGTCGCCGCGGTCAGCGCGCGCCGCTTCCAGTGCGCGCTCCAGCGGCTCGGCCAGCATCACCATGCCCGGCCCGCCGCCGTAGGGGCGGTCGTCCACGCGATGGTAGGCGTCCAGCGCAAAGTCACGCCACTGCCACAGCTTGACCTCTAGCGCGCCCGACGCATGCGCCCGGCGTGTGATGCCGTGCTCGAAATGCGCTGCGAAGAGTTCCGGGAACAGCGTGATGACGTCAAAGCGCATCGCTGCCCAAGCCTGTCAATAGTCGGCAGACCAGTCGACCACGATGGTCTTGCCCGCCAGATCGACCTTATCGACATAGGCACCCACGAAGGGAATCAGCATCGGCGCGGCGTGGCCTTGCGCACCATCGGCGGCGCCAACGGGTACCACCTGAAGCACGCAATGGGCGCCGGTTTCAAGCAGGCCACTGACCTGCCCCAACGCCAGGCCCTGACGGTCCTGCACAGCCAGGCCGATCAGGTCGACCCAGTAGAACTCGTCGGCATCAGCGGTAGGAAAGCTGGAGCGCGCGATGAAGATGCGCGCGCCCTTTAGCGCCTCGGCTTGGGTTCGATCGTCAACATCGTGCAGCGTGGCCACGATGCTGTCGCCCTGGTTGCGCGCGCTGGCGATGCGCAGCACCTGAGGCAGCGCCCCGCCCGCCGGGCGCGGCACAGCCGCAGGAGCAGGCTGAATGAACCAGCGTTTGGAGGAAAACAGCGCCTGCGGATCAGACGAAAAGGGCTTGACGCGAATGCCGCCCTTGATGCCCCAGGCGCCCAGAACCAGGCCCACTTCCACCGCGTCAGCTGGCCAGGCGGGCTCGCCGCTGGCCAAGGCCGCGAAGGGGCCGAGAGTGCTCAAGCGGCGATCAAGTGTCGCTCAGGCCACCTTGGCCTGGGCTTGCTTGACCAAGCGCTGCACCGTGGGCGAGCACTGCGCGCCGTTGCCGGCCCAGAAGGTCACGCGGTCGAGCGCCACGCGCAGCGGCTCTTCGGCGCCGGCGGCCATGGGGTTGTAGAAACCCACGCGCTCGATGAAGCGGCCGTCGCGGCGGTTGCGCGAATCGGACACCACGATGTTGAAGAACGGGCGCTTCTTGGCGCCGCCACGGGCCAGACGAATGACAACCATGTACAACCTGCCTTTGAGTAGTCTTGCGTTGACCGCTGCTCCAGGAGACACCACAGGGCAGACAATCCGGGTTTGACGAATCGGCCCAGTACGTACCTCATGTAGGTACGCCCGCCTCTTGTGTCTGAGCCGGGTCGTTGCCGAAAACCAATGATTATAAACGGCGTGGCGAAGACGGCGATGCGATCGAAAACCATGGCCACCTGGTTGGCCGTTTTGGGCGGCAGTTTCGGGCTGCACCGCTTCTACCTCTACGGCCCGCGCGATGCGCGTGCTTGGCTGTATGCGCCGCCCACATTGCTGGGCCTGGCCGGCGTGCAGCGCATGCGTGCCTTCGGGCAAGACGACGGCTGGGCCTGGTTGCTGATTCCGCTGCTTGGCCTGAGTGTTTCATGCGCCATGCTGGGCGCCATCGTGATCGGGCTGACGGCCGATGAGCGCTGGGCCGCGCGCCACCACCCCGGCCACGCGGTGCAAGCCACCGGCTGGGGGCCCGTGCTGGGCGTGATTGCCGCCTTGATGATCGGCGCCACGGTGTTGATGGGCACCATCGCGTTTGCCGGGCAGCACTACTTCGAGTGGCTGCAAGCAAGGCCTTAGAACAACAGCAAGCCCAGGTAATAGAACACCCCGGCCACGAAGGCTGAAGCCGGAATCGTGAAGATCCAGGCCCACACGATGTTGCTGGCCACGCCCCAGCGCACGGCCGACGCGCTGCGCACCGAGCCCACCCCCACGATGGCACCGGTGATGGTGTGCGTGGTGGACACCGGAATGCCCATCGCCGTGGCCAGGAACAGCGTCATGGCGCCACCGGTTTCGGCACAGAAGCCGCCCACGGGCTTCAACTTGGTGATGCGCTGGCCCATGGTCTTGACGATGCGCCAGCCGCCGAACATGGTGCCCAGCCCGATGGCCAGGTAGCAGCTCAGGATCACCCAGGTGGGGGGCAGGCTGTCGCTGGCGGCTGTATAGCCGGTGGCGATGAGCAGCATCCAGATGATGCCGATGGTTTTTTGCGCGTCATTGCCGCCATGGCCCAGCGAATACATGCCGGCTGACACCAGCTGCAAGCGGCGAAACCAGTTGTCCACCAGCGACGGTGAACTGCGCCTGAACAACCAGGCCACCAGCACCATCATGATCGAGGCCAACAAGAAGCCCAGCAGCGGCGACACGACGATGAAGACCACGGCCTTGATCAGCCCCGAGGCCACCAGCTTGCCCGCGCCCGCCTTGGCCACGGTGGCCCCGACGATGCCGCCGATGAGCGCATGTGACGAACTTGACGGAATGCCGTACCACCAGGTGATGACGTTCCAGGTGATGGCCCCGATGAGCGCGCCGAAGACCACGTACTGGTCCACCACGCCCGCCTCGACGATGCCCTTGCCAACCGTGGCCGCCACCTTGAGTTGGAAGAACGGGTACGCCACGACGTGGAAGAAGGCCG
>JANMYI010000111.1:0-5820 GCA_031381955.1 Burkholderiales bacterium | reverse complement strand
GGTTTTGCTTGTGCTCGGTGATGTCGCGGATCACGCTCACCCGGTGCACCGGCTGGCCGCGCGCATCGGCCACGGTGCGTGCCGTCACCGCCACCCAGCGCACGCCGCCGTCTTTGCGCACGTAGCGTTTCTCGTTCTCGTAAGTGAGCGCGGCGCCGCTTAAAAAGGCGCTGAGCAGCGGCTCGTCGCGTGCCCGGTCGTCGGGGTGCGTGAGCTGCGCGATCGGCATGAGCAGCAACTCTGCGGCGCTGTAGCCGGTGATCTCGCACAGGCGCTCGTTGACCTGCGTGAAGCGCTGCCGGGTCCCCACATAGGCCATGCCGGTGGGGGCCTGGTCGAATGCGATGCGGTGCAATTCATCGCTGATGCGCAAGGCATCACTGGCGCGCCAACCCGCGTCGTGAGGCGCGCCCTCGAACTCGGCAGCGTGCGTTTCGCGCCGCACCGACGTCAACTCGTTTGGCAACACGGGGGGCGTGCCGGCAGCGCTCGCGGGTGCGTTATTCATGGCGCAATCAGCCAGCGCCTGGTGAACATGGTGCGCGTCGGTCACGTCGGCGTCCAATGTCAAATCAGTGGCTCATGGATGTTGAGACACGCCGTGAGAGCGGCCTGTGGCAGGTACGTGCATTGCCCGAATCCTTGGGCCGGTACAGTCCGGGTCAGCGTAGTCAGCGCGGCCCTGCCTGGGTTCCAACTGTCTCAGCTGCCAGCCCGCTTTTCTGTGCGCTAGCGAACACTGAGAAAGCCGCACGGCCAGCACGGCAGGCTTTCTGCGTGCTGGCCATCTGTTCGTTGGCGCACAGACCAAGCAGGTGGCGACAGTCAACCTGAACGATCACCCTTGTGCGGAGACCGGGCCATGCGCCAAGCGTTCAGGCATTTCAACCCGGCGCAGCGCCTGCGCCGCCTGCTGGCCGGCTTGGCGCGAACGATGCACAGCACGCTCGAAGGCGGCCAGCCAGGCCGTAGCGAATGCGCGGCGCAGGCCAAGATGCGGCCGCGCTCCAGCACCGCGCCCTGGCGCGTGCTGGTGGCTGACGACAACCGGGCGCACCTTGAGCAAGCTTGCGGGATGCTTGAGCGGCAAGGTGCCGTCACCATGCGCGCCGGCGATGGTGCCGAAGCCGTGGCCATTGCCTGCGCGCACGAGTTCGACTTGATCTTGATGGACCTGCGCATGCCGATCCTGGGCGGCCTGGCCGCCACGCAGCAGATTCGTGCCCACGAGTTCAGCGGCGCGCTCGGCCGCGTTCCGGTGCTGGCCTACGCTGCCGTGCTACCCACGCCTGATGTGTTGCGCCACAACGGCCTGGACGGCGCACTCAGCAAGCCCTGCGATGCAACCGCCATGGAAGCCTGCCTGCGCCATTGGTGTGCACGGCCCGCCTTTGAAGCGATGCGAGTTCAGCGCTAACGGTTGGATCCAGCACGCGGCGGCGCTGCCCGGCTTGACGCCGGTGCGGGTGCGGGTGCGGGCGCGGGAGCGGTGGCGGCGCACGGGTCGGCCTGGTCTGCCGCGCCGGTGTCAAGCAATGGCAGCAGGCCCGCCGGGCCGGCAATGGCGGCCAGGCCCAGGGCGGCCAACACCCGGCCAGCCAGGCGGCCGCCTTCAACGCCCACGCGCGGGTCGGCCAGGGTGCCCGTCACCAACCAAGGCGTGCGCAAGGACAGCGGTGAAACGTCCTTGGGCCGCACGGTGGCGCGCAACGCCAGCGTTTCATCGCGCAGGCTGATGCGCCCATTCAGGCGCACGGTGCTGTCGGCGCTGTCGATGATGGCCCGGCGCGTTGTCGCCACGCCGTCATGCAGCGCCAGCTCGATGATTGCGCAGCGCAGCGGCAAGGGCCGGTCGCCGCGAACCATCACGCCCAGCGACTGCGCCACGTCCAGCCCCATCAGTTCGGTGACCAGGTGCGACATCGTGCCGCCTTGCAAGCTGGCGCTGGCCACGCCATTCAAGCTGCCCATGATCTGCGCGGTGGAGCGGCCCGCTCCCGTGGCCTGAACATTTGCCGTGAGCAGCCCGGTGAGGTAAGCCTGAACCGTGGTGTCGCTGCCCTGGCGCGCGGCCACGCGTTGTTGCCGCAGCGCCGCGGCATTGGGCTGGCCAGATCGTGGGCCTGGCGCCTTGCGCACGCCGCGCACAAAGCCGGCCACGTCAACCGCCGCAAAGTGCAGGCGCACGGCCCAGTCCGGCGGGTCGGTCGTGGCGTCGAGCCGGGTCGAGCCCGTCACCTGCCCACCCGCCACCGCGGCGCGCAAATCCTCCAGGCGCAGCACGCCGGCGTCCAACGCCACACGGGCCTGGACTTGACGCAACGGCGTCAGCGCGGCGCTGCCGAAGTCAAGTTCGTCGATCGCCGCCGTCACGTTGGCATCCATGGCGCGCAACGACGGCAGGTCGAAGCGACGCTGCGGCAGCACCCGCCGCGGCGCACCTGGTGCACTGGCCGCGGCGGGCGCGTTCGGCGCAGCGGGCGCGGGTGCGCCGATGGCCGGGCCCAGATCGGCCAGGAACAGCCTGGTTGCGGTGAGATGCCCGGTGAGGCGGCCGCGCGCAGGCCGGCTGTCGTACGCAAACTTGCCGCCCAGAACACTGCGCCCGATGGTGGCGCGTTCGGCGTGCAGCTGCCACCGGCCCGCTTCATGGCTGATCAGGCCCTTCAGGTCGAACGGCGGCGTGTCTGGCAGGGTCACGCCCAGCGGCTGCCCAACGCGAGCCAGCGACGGGCCTTTCAATTGCAGCTGGCCGTGCAGCGCACGCGCGCCGAACAGGGCCGCCGCCTGGCCATCAAACAACATTTGCGCCGCACCCACGCTGCCTTGCACCTGCACTGGCACCAGCACTGGTAGCCGCGCCGGTACAGTGCCATCACTGCCGCTTTGCAGCAACGGCAGCGCGCGCGCCGCGTGCGCGCGCAGCTTCAATGGCAGCGCATGAAAGCGTCCCACCGCGGTGGCAGTGATGCCGCCCGACGCGGCCGCGCTTTCGGTGCCGAGCACATCGATCTGAACCTGCGTGTCGAGCACCCCATCGTCAACATGAATGCGGCCGGCATCGACGATCAAGTTGTCGATCTCTGGCATGCCGTGTTGCGGCGGGGGTTGCGAGCCTGTGTCGCTGGTGCGCACTTGAGGCCCCAATGCCCAACTCGCGCGACCGTCCGGCAGCCGTGCCAGATGCGCGTCCAGCGTGCGTGCACGCAGCCGTTCGATGCGCAAGGCAGCACCTTGCCGCCAGCGCCAAACGTTGCCCCAACCCCAGCCCAACGAAACGCCTTGCGCATCAAGCAAGTGCGGCACCGCCACGTCATTGGCGGCGCCGACCTTGAGTTGCCCAACCGTCAAAGTGGGCGCGCCGAAAAGCTTCAACGTGAAGTCGCCGCCCAGCACCACGGGCACGCCGCTGGCACGCGTCAAGGCCGCTTGCAGCGCAGAACGCAGGAACGGCCAGCCCGCCGTTTCGCACGCGGCCAGGGCGGCGATCACTATTGCGCCAGCCCCTGCCAGCAGGGCGGCCGGCCGGTGCCAACCACCCGCACCGCGCCAACCCCATGCAGGCGGACGAGGGGGCACCGCAGCCGCACCAACCTGAGGTGGGTTGCCGTCAATCTTGCCGTCAGCCGTTTGCGCGGGCGTAGACACCTGGCGCCGCAGCCCGGGTAGACGCTGGTGACCGGTGCACCGGCGCTGCGGCCGGTGACAACAGCGACAGCACGCTGTTGGCCTGAACGCCCAACAGTTGCGCCATTTCGATATCAACTTCGAACAAGCGCAACGTCGGGTCGCTCGGGCCGAGCGGAAATCGTGCCTGCCACTGCGGCAACCACAGCCGCTTTTGGCGCATCACGTCGCGCAGCACGCGGCCATGCCCGCTGATGGAGACGAAGGAGTTGCCGCTGGCCGGCGTGTAGGTGACGTTCACGTTCGCGTCTACCACCACATCCCGCAGCCACAAGAACGGCGCTTCGCGCAGCAACGCCCAGAGAAACCGGCTCTCATTCAAGTTCAGGTGGGTCGCGTTCATCAGGGTCAACTTGCCGTTGCAGCAAGTGCAAGCAGTCAATGGGATTCAACGCACGCAGGGCAAATGGCGTGCCGCGTCAACCCTGCCATGGCCTCGCTACCACCCCGCCACGCAGGTACGCCACTTGCCGCAATTTCGATCAAGCGATGAGGTCCTGCGCAAAGCCTGCGGGCCCGTCAGCTTGAACCCTCAACTTCACCCGGAAGGATTGCTTCATGAGCCAGAACACCACCCGCCAGCCGCAACGAGAGCAGGCTGAGCCTTCGCGCGAAACAGGCGCAAAGAGCGACCGGCCGTTGCCCGACGATCTCTCGCAGGATCGCAAGTCCCAACCGCAACGCACCGACAAGACGCAGTCGGGCGACGGTGGGCAGCGTAGTGCGCGTGATCAGCGCGCCAGCAACCGCGCCCACCCGCACGACGGCCAAACGTCCATGGGTGACGATGATGACGGCCTGCCCGTGCCCACACCCCCCGATGAGGACGACGACACGTTGAACAGTGGCGGCGGCCGCGCAAAGGGTCGAGGCAAGTAAGACTGAACTTGTGACCGGAGGCCCGCCTTGCAAGGCGGGCTCAAGCGGTGCGCCGCCGCCGCTCCACTGGCGCACTGTTAAGCATCTGGCGGTACTTGGTGACCGTGCGGCGCGCCACCACCAGCCCTTGCTCAGACAGCTGTCGCGCGATCTCGGCGTCAGACGCCGGGGCCGCTTGTGTTTCCGATTCGATCATGTCCTTGATCAGCCCGCGAATGGCGGTGCCTGAGCATGCGCTGCCGTTGCTGCTGACCATGGAACGCGAGAAGAAGTGCTTCAGCTCGAACACACCACTCGGCGTGGCCATGTACTTGTTGTTGGTGACGCGCGAGACGGTGCTTTCATGCACGCCCACTTCGGCCGCGATCTCGCGCAAGGCCAAGGGCTTCATCGCCATGGCGCCGAATTCCAGGAAGTGGCGCTGGCGCTTGACGATGGCCTGCGCCACGTCGAGGATGGTTGAGAAGCGCAGTGTGGCGTTCTTCACCGTCCACTTGGCCTCTTGCAAGTGCCCGGCCATCTCGGCATGTTGAGCGGTCTTGTGGCGCAAGAACAGGTCTGCGTAGACTTGGTTCACGCGCACGCGCGGCACGATGGCCGGGTTGAGTTGCACCGACCACTCGCCCCGCACCTTTTTCACCAGCACATCGGGCACCACGTAGTCGACGCGCGAAGAGCCATAACGCCAGCCGGGGCGCGGGTCGAGGCGGCGAATGCGCGCACACGTGTCGGCCACCCACTGCGCGGGCTCGCCGAGCTGCTTGGCCAGCGCCGCCACTTTGCGCGAAGCCAGCAGCGGCAAATGCTCGTTGATGATGACGCTGGCCAGCGCACGCGCGCGCGGGCAGGTGATGGCGGGCAGTTGCAGCAGCAGGCACTCCGCCACGCTGCGTGCCGCCACGCCCAGGGGTTCCAGGCCTTGGACACAGACCAGCGCGGACTCGATCTCGGCCAGGGTCGCGCGGGGCTCAAGCCCCGCCACGGCAAGCAGCTCGGCCAGCGGCGTGCGCAAGTAGCCATCGTCGTCCAGTGAGTCAACGATGACGCGCGCCATCTGCAGCTCGCGCGCGCCAAGTTTCATCGCCCCCAGTTGCTCGTGCAGGTGCTGCGCCAGCGAGGCTTCAACCGCCATCAAGTCCAGCGCCGTGCTGTCACTGTCAGTGCTGCGAGGCAACTTGCCGACACCATCGGCCAGCCACTGGTCGCGGTCATTCTCGTTGTCGCGGTCGTTGTCGCTGTCGTTGTCGTTGTCGT
>JANMYI010000221.1:0-1501 GCA_031381955.1 Burkholderiales bacterium | reverse complement strand
GCGTCTTCGTCTAGCGCTTCCTTGCCGTACACCGCCAGCCAGCCCGGGTAGACCAGCACCTTGCCGTTGGTCTGGAACACATGGCCGGCCACCTGCGTGATACGCGTGGTGTCCATGAATTCGGCCGCCGGGTAGAACACCGCGATGAAGCGGCGTACCACCATGTCGTACAGCTTGGCCTCGGCGTCGCTCAGCGAACGCGGCGCTTGCAGGGTGGGGATGATGGCAAAGTGATCTGAAACTTTAGTGTTGTCGAACACCCGCTTGTTGGGCCGCACATAGCCCTCTTTCAAACCCTTGGCGGCGTGCTGGGCCAGCTCGCGCAACGGGCCGGGCAGGTCTTCCTGCGCAATCATCTTGAAGGTGTCTTTCACCACCGGCACATAGTCTTCGGGCAGGGCACGCGAATCGGTTCGCGGGTAGGTCAGCACCTTGTGCTTTTCGTACAGCGCCTGGGCCAGGCTCAAGGTGGTCTTGGCTGAAAAGCCGAAGCGCGAATTGGCTTCGCGCTGCAAGGTGGTCAGGTCGTACAGCAGGCCGCTGCTCTGGGTGCTGGGCTTGGCTTCTTCGCTCACCGTGCCGCTCTGCCCGCGCACCGCGGCTTCGATGGCGCGCGCGTCGGCCTGGTTCCACAGTCGGTCGGCGCGGGCTTCGGCGTCGTCGCCCTTCTTGTACTTCGGGTCGAACCATTTGGCGTCATATTCGCCTGCCGCTGCGGCGAAGGTGGCCTTCACCTCCCAGTAGTCGCGCGACACGTGTTTGCGAATTTTTTCTTCGCGCTCGACCACGATGGAAAGGGTGGGCGTCTGCACCCGGCCCACGGTGGTGAGGAAGAAGCCGCCGTCGCGCGAATTGAACGCCGTCATGGCCCGCGTGCCGTTGATGCCCACCAGCCAGTCGGCCTCACTGCGGCTGCGCGCGGCGTCGGCCAGCCCGTGCATTTGCGCATCCGTGCGCAGGTGGTCGAAGCCGTCGCGGATGGCCTGCGGTGTCATGCTTTGCAGCCACAAGCGCTGCACCGGCTTGGTCAGCGGCGCCTTGCCGCCGGCGGCGTACTGCACGATCAGGCGAAAGATCAGCTCGCCTTCACGCCCGGCGTCGCAGGCGTTGATGAGTTCGGTGACGTCTTTGCGCTTGACCAGCTTGACCACCGCATTCAGCCGCGTCTTGGCCTTGTCGATGGGCGCCAGGTCGAAGTGCGGCGGCACGACCGGCAGGTTGGCGAAGCTCCACTTGCCGCGCTTGACGTCGTATTCCTCCGGCGCCTTGATCTCCACCAGGTGGCCCACCGCCGAGGTGACCACGTAGCGTTCGTTCTCGAAGTGCTCGGCATGCTTTTCGAACTTGCCGCTGCTGGGGGTGAGCGCTCGCACGATGTCCTGTGCAACGCTTGGTTTTTCCGCAATGATGATCGCTTTGCTCATGGGCTGGTAGGTCACTCAAATCAAAGATCTCGCAGCGGCGAGGGCGCTCAAGCAAATGTGGCTTCGCCACTTTGCTT
>JANMYI010000108.1:0-2562 GCA_031381955.1 Burkholderiales bacterium | reverse complement strand
CTAGGCCTCGCCGTGAAGTGCTGCGCAGTGTTTCGGGTATCCACGCATTCGCCTAAGGCGCCTTGACCGCAATCGTTACCAATGCGCCCGTTCACGGCCCGCGGCAACTGCGGGCCGCTGTATGCCGCGATGCCCTTCGCGCGCCAGCAGATCAAAGCCCGCGTCAGCCGCGAAACCCGCAACCTGCTCGATGCGCAGGGCTATCAATGGGTGAACCTGGCCGTGGCGGGCCAGCAGGTGCGCCTGAGCGGCGCGCCGGCCAGCGCCGCCGCCGGTGAGGCGGCGTTGCTGCTGGCGCGCCAGGCGAAGTGCGGCACCTGGGCCGGGCCCAGAACCTGCGCCGTCGAGGTGGTGGCTGACTTCGCCAGCCCGCCGCTCGCCGCGGCCGCCGCGCGCACCGCCGCGCCCACCACCACACCTGCTGCCGTGGCCAAGGCCTGCGAGGCCGGCCTGCTGGCCGTGGTGGCGCGCTCCAAGATCGAATTCGCCTGCTCCAGCGCGCTGGAGCAGGCGGTGCGCGGCATCGTCATCCCGGCGCCGCAGCGGGTTGACCTGGGTGCCCTGATGCTGCGGCTGGATGCCATTGACGCGCGGCTGCAGCGCGCCGCCGCGCCGCCGCCGCTGCCGCTGCCGCCTGCACCCAGCGCGGTGCGCAGCGGCAGCCGCAACCTGCTGCACAGCGCCGCCTTTGGCCAGCCGGACGTCCTCAAGCTCATCAAGGGCGTGGCCGAGGTGCTGGAGAAAATGCTGCACGCGGCATTGGACGTGGCGCATGCTGACGCACAGCTCACCGCCTTTCACGGCCGCATCGAGCGCGACGATTGGGTCACCCAGTCGGCCGGGTTCGCCCGCGCCGGCAACGCCGCGCGCAAACCCATCGGCCTCTGAGCACCCCCGGACCGGTTGATGCCAGCCGGCCCGCCAACGCAGCGGGCCATCAGCCGTCGTGCCCCAAGCCCGCGCAGGTCGACTTGACCGTCGTGAGCGCTTATGCGCCCGGCAAGCAAAACAGCTTCGCCCGCAACGTGCGCTATTGCCGCGTCACCCCCGGCCCGGGGTGGGTTACCAGGCGGGTACATTGGGCCGACAATCAGCCCCCTAAGCAGCATGCGAGCGAGGGTGGAACCCCCGGATCACCGTGAGCAGGATTGAGCGCCGCCAGCGGCGCCATTGGGCGACCGCCGCAAGCCGGCGCTGGCCCAATGGCCAAACCCTGTTTTCAACCTCTTGGAGTCTTTGAATGAACGCTCGGCCCCGGCTCGAAGCGACGCTGAATGCGCCGCCCCATGTTCAACATCAGGCGTTGCTCGACTGGGTGGCCAGCGTGGCCGCACTCACCGAACCCGACCGTGTCTATTGGTGCGACGGCTCGAAGGAAGAGTACGACCGGCTGTGCGATGAGCTGGTCAGCGCCGGCACCTTTCGCCGGCTGAACCCGGTCAAGCGGCCCGACAGCTTCCTCGCCTGCAGCGACCCCAACGACGTGGCCCGGGTCGAAGACCGCACCTTCATCTGCTCGCAGCGCGAAGAAGACGCCGGCCCCACCAACCACTGGCGGGCTCCGGCCGAGCTGCGCGCCACGCTGCAAACCGGGCCCGACGCGCTGTTCAAGGGCAGCATGCGCGGGCGCACCATGTACGTGGTGCCGTTCAGCATGGGCCCGCTGGGCTCGCACATCTCGCACATCGGCGTGGAACTGTCCGACAGCCCCTACGTGGCCGTGAACATGCGCCTCATGACGCGCATGGGCCGCCCGGCGCTTGAGGTGCTCGGCCGTGACGGCCATTTCGTGCCCTGCGTGCACACCGTGGGCGCGCCGCTGCAAGCTGGCCAGCAAAGCGTGGCCTGGCCGTGCAACAAGACCAAGTACATCGTTCACTATCCCGAGACGCAAGAGATCTGGAGCTACGGCTCGGGCTACGGCGGCAACGCGCTGCTGGGCAAGAAGTGTTTTGCGTTGCGCATTGCCAGCACCATGGGGCGCGACCAGGGCTGGCTGGCCGAGCACATGCTGATCTTGGGTGTCACCTCGCCGGCGGGCAAGAAGTACCACGTCGCCGCGGCCTTCCCAAGTGCTTGCGGCAAAACCAACTTTGCGATGCTGGTGCCGCCTGCGGCCTTTGCGGGCTGGAAGGTCACCACCATCGGCGACGACATCGCCTGGATCAAGCCGCATGCCGATGGCCGGCTGTACGCCATCAACCCCGAGGCCGGCTACTTCGGCGTGGCCCCGGGCACGAACGACAAGACCAACCCGAACTGCATGGCGTCGCTCAAGCGCGATGTGATCTTCACCAACGTGGCGCTCACCGATGACGGTGATGTCTGGTGGGAAGGCATGACCGCGGTGCCGCCCGCGCACCTGATCGACTGGCAGGGCCGCGACTGGACACCGCAGATCGCCAAGGACAACGCGGTCGACGGCAAACCGCGCGCCGCCGCGCACCCGAATTCGCGCTTCACGGTGGCCGCCACCAACAACCCGGTGCTCGACTCCGAATGGGACAACCCGGCCGGCGTGCCCATCGACGCCTTCATCTTCGGCGGCCGTCGCAGCACCAC
>JANMYI010000187.1:0-2041 GCA_031381955.1 Burkholderiales bacterium | reverse complement strand
TGGCGCTGAACAGCAGGCTTTGCTTCTTGGCCGGCAACAGGGCCAGCACCTTTTTGATGTTGTGCACGAAGCCCATGTCGAGCATGCGGTCGGCTTCGTCGAGCACGAAAATTTCAACGTTCTTCAGGTCCAGCGTGCCCTGGCCGGCATGGTCAAGCAAGCGGCCGGGCGTGGCCACCAGGATGTCAACGCCCTTGCGCAAGGCGTTGATCTGCGGCTGCATGCCCACGCCGCCGAACATGACCATGCTGGTCAATGACAGGTATTTGCCGTAGGTGCGCACGCTTTCTTCCACCTGCGCCGCCAGCTCACGCGTTGGCGTGAGGATGAGCGCACGAATGGCGATGCGGCCGCGAGCGTCGCGCTTGGCGGGCTGTGCCGACAGGCGTTGCAACATGGGCAGGGTGAAGCCGGCGGTCTTGCCGGTGCCGGTTTGCGCGCCGCCCATCAAATCGCCACCCCGGAGCACGGCGGGAATGGCTTGGGCCTGGATCGGCGTGGGCGTGTCATAGCCCTGGTCGCGAATGGCGCGCAGGAGCGGCTCGGCCAAACCGAGGTCAGTGAAGTTCATTCAGATTGAAGCCCCGTGTAAGGGTGCGGGGCCGTGGTTCGCTGCCTGCTGTCACCCGTTGCGGGTGCACCAGTCGGTAGGCGCGAGAGCTTGAGAGCGTCGGAATTTCGACCGCGCTGCGATGACTGGAGGCCGCTGCGCTGCGCGCATTGTAGGCGACGCAACCTGGGCCAAGCCTCGAACTGTGCGGCCTTCAAGCGACAATACCGGGTTCACCGCGGCGCGCACGCCTGCTGCTGCAAGCGGTGGCCCTCACGAATTGGAATGGCACAGGCAATGGCTCAATACGTATTTACGATGAACCGGGTTGGCAAGATCGTGCCGCCCAAGCGGCAGATCCTGAAGAACGTGTCGCTGTCGTTCTTCCCCGGCGCCAAGATCGGCGTGCTGGGCATGAACGGCTCGGGCAAGAGCACCTTGCTCAAGATCATGGCCGGGCTCGATCACGACATTGAAGGCGAAGCCCTGCCCATGCCGGGCCTGAAGATCGGCTACCTGCCGCAAGAACCCCTGCTCGACCCGACGCAAACCGTGCGCCATGCGGTGGAAGAAGGCATTGGCGGCGTGCTGGCGGCCAAGAAGCGGCTCGATGAGGTGTATGCCGAATACGCTGATGAGAACGCTGACTTCGACAAGCTCGCTTCCGAGCAGGCCGAGCTGGAAGCGGTGATCGCCGCTGCCGGCTCCGAGAACACCGACCTGCAACTCGAACTCGCCGCCGACGCCCTGCGCCTGCCGCCCTGGGAGGCCAACATCGGCGTGCTCTCGGGTGGCGAAAAGCGCCGTGTCGCACTGTGCCGGCTGTTATTGAGCAAGCCCGACATGCTGCTGCTCGACGAGCCCACCAACCACCTGGACGCCGAAAGCGTCGATTGGCTGGAGCAGTTCCTGCAACGCTTCCCCGGCACCGTGGTGGCCATCACCCACGACCGCTACTTCCTCGACAACGCGGCCGAATGGATTCTCGAACTCGACCGCGGCCAGGGCATTCCGTGGAAGGGCAATTATTCGGACTGGCTGGAGCAAAAAGAAGCGCGGCTGGAGCAGGAACAAAAGACCGAAGACGCGCGCATGAAGGCCATGAAGGAGGAGCTGAAATGGGTGCGCTCCAACGCCAAGGGCCGGCAGACCAAGAGCAAGGCGCGCTTGGCGCGGTTTGAAGAACTCTCGGATGTGGACTACCAAAAGCGCAACGAGACCAACGAAATCTTCATTCCCGTGGCCGAGCGCCTGGGCAATGAAGTGATCGAATTCAAGGGCGTGAGCAAGAGCTTTGGCGACCGCCTGTTGCTCGACAACCTGAGCTTCAAGGTGCCACCCGGTGCCATCGTGGGCATAATCGGGCCTAACGGAGCGGGTAAGTCAACGCTGTTCCGCCTGATCCAGGGCAAGGAAAAGGCCGATGCCGGCGAAGTGGTGATCGGCAAGACCGCGCAACTGGCCTTCGTGGATCAAAGCCGCGAGAGCCTG
>JANMYI010000186.1:0-6584 GCA_031381955.1 Burkholderiales bacterium | reverse complement strand
TGGCCCTGCGCGCGCGGGTGTTCATCCTGGAGCAAGGCCCGTATGTCGATGCCGACGGCGCAGACCAGGAAAGTTGGCATCTTCTTGGCCGGAGACAACAAGGCGTGCTGCAAGCCTATTTGCGCATCGTCGATGCGGGCGTAAAGTTTGCTGAACCTTCCATTGGCCGGGTCATCACCGCGCCGGAAATCCGCGGCACCGGGCAGGGCCATGTCTTGATCGCCGAAGGCCTGCGACGCGCCACGCAAGTGTGGCCTGGGCTTGCCGTGCGCATCAGCGCGCAAGCTCACCTGGACCGTTACTACGCCGCGCATGGCTTCGCAGCGCAAGGCGAGGTCTACATCGAAGACACCATTCCCCACTTGCAGATGTTGTGGAGGCCGCATGCCAGCCACCCATGAAGTCACCAACCAGAGCGCGCCGCTGGTCGGCGCCAACCTGTTTGCGCTGAACCAGCCGCTGCAAGACGCCCTGACCTGGGTGAACCCCGGCTTGAACCGTGCCCGACTGAACGACATGGGCGCTGAGCTGGGCAGCGCGGCGATGCAGGAACATGCCCGCCTGGCCAACCTGCACAGCCCCGAGTTGCACAGCCACGACCGAGCCGGCCACCGGTTGGATCAAGTCGAATTCCACCCCAGCTACCACGCGCTGATGGCCAGCGCCATGCGCCACGGCCTGCACGGCGCGCCCTGGCTGGCCGGCGCTGGCGGGCACATCGAGCGCGCCGCGGCGTTCATGCTCTTCACCGAGCTGGAGCCGTCGGTGCTGTGCCCGGTGTCGATGACCTACGCCGTGATGCCGGCGTTGCGCGCCAATGCGGCCATCCACCAGGCCTGGGTGGGCGGCCTGGCCAGCACGCAGTACGACGCCCGCTTCGTGCCGTTCGGCCAGAAGACCGGCCTGACCATGGGCATGGGCATGACCGAGAAGCAAGGCGGCTCCGACGTTCGCGCCAACACCACCCGCGCCGTGGCTAGCGGAGCAGATAACGGAAGCGATGACTGGGGCCAGCGATTCACGGTGACCGGCCACAAGTGGTTCATGTCGGCCCCCATGTGATGCGTTCCTGATCCTGGCGCAAACGCCCAGCGGCCTGAGCTGCCTGTTCCTGCCGCGCCTGCTGCCCGATGGCAGTGTGAACGCCATCGCGATCCAGCGCCTGAAGCACAAGCTGGGCAACCAGGCCAACGCCAGCAGCGAAGTCGAGTTCGACGCTGCCAGCGCCTGGCTGGTGGGCGAGGAAGGCCGCGGTGTGCCGCAGATCCTGGCCATGGGCGCGATGACGCGGCTCGACTGTGCCTTGGGCACCGCCGGCCTGATGCGCCAGGCGCTGACACTGGCGTTGCACCACGCGCGCCAGCGCCAGGCCTTCGGCAAGCCGCTGGCCGAGCAGCCCTTGATGAAGAACGTGCTGGCCGATCTGGCGCTGGAAAGCGAAGCCGCCACCTTGTTGGCGCTGCGCCTGGCCGCCGCGGTGGACCGCTGCGAACATGGCCAAGACGCGAGCGGCCATGAAGCGCTGATCCGCCGCGTGCTCACGCCCATCGCCAAGTTCTGGGTCTGCAAACGCGGCAGCCACTTTGCGCAAGAGGCCATGGAATGCCTGGGTGGCAACGGTTATGTGGAAGCTCAGGGCGAAGGCCTGATGGCGCGCATCTACCGCGAAATGCCGCTGAACAGCATTTGGGAAGGCGCCGGCAACATCATGGCCATCGACCTGCTGCGTGCCTTGCGCAGCGGGCCGGTGGCGCAGGCGCTGCTGCAAGAGGCCGCGCCCGCACGTGGTGCCCACCCGGCGTTCGACCGCGCCTGTGTGCGCGTCGCGCATGCCTTGAGTGATGGCGTTGATGAAGCTCAAGCGCGCGGCCTGTCCCGCGAAGTGGCGTTGGTGCTGCAAGCCGCCTTGCTGCATCAAGCCAGCCCGGGTTTTGTGTTCCAGGCCTTTTGCGCCAGCCGGCTCGACGCCGCGGCCGATGTCTTCGGCCTGCTTGGGCCCGACACCGAATTCGATGCCTTGTTGCAGCGGGCTTTGCCCGCGGAAAGTTGACCATGGCCGAACTGATCCTGCACCACTACGACACCTCGCCCTTCGCCCACAAGGTGCGCGGCGTGCTGGGCTTCAAGCGCATGAAGTGGCGCAGCGTGACCGTGCCCGTGATGAACCCCAAGCCTGATGTGTTGGCGCTCACCGGCGGCTACCGGCGCACGCCGTTTATGCAGATGGGTGCCGACATCTATTGCGATTCAGCGCGCGTGTGCCGCCTACTTGAACAGTTAACACCCGAGCCCACGTTGTACCCGGTCAGCGGCGCAGGCGCCATGCACATGGTGGCGCAGTGGGCCGATTCGGCGCTGTTCTGGGCCGCCGTGCCGCGCGCCATGGCCACCGGCGGGGTGCAGCATTACTTTCCCGACAGCACGCCTGAGTTCATGCAAGCCTTTGGCGCCGACCGTGCAGCGCTCACGCAGGGCATGCGCCGCAACGCGCCACACGACGGCGCTGCCATCGTGGCCCACTACCTGGGCTGGATCGAGGCCCAACTGGCTGATGACCGCGCCTTCCTGATGGGCGCGCAAGCCAGCATCGCCGACTTCAGCGCCGAGCAGTCCATCTGGTTCATGCGCCGCGCGCCAGCGGGTGTGGCGGCCTTGGCGCCATATCCGAAACTGGTGGCGTGGGCGGATCGGGTCTTGGCCTTCGGTGAAGGCACGGCGCAGGCCTTGACCAGCCCTGAGGCCATCGCCGTGGCCGCTGCCAGCCGCGAGTTCGCACCCTGTGAATTCGACCGCAGCTACGGCTTCGAGCCCGGCGCCGCCGTCAGCGTGAACGCGCAAGACTACGGCACCGACCCGGTGGCCGGCACGCTGGTGGGCATCAGCGCGCATGAAAGCGTGGTTGAGCGCGTGGATGAGCGCGCGGGGAAGGTGCATGTGCACTTCCCGCGCATCGGTTTTCAAATCAAGAAGGACGCAACATGAACAGCTTCAAGGGCCGCACCGCGGTCATCACCGGCGCGGGTTCGGGCTTCGGCCTGGAAGTGGCGCGCATCGCCGGGCGCGAAGGCATGAACCTGGTGCTGGCCGATGTGCAGCAAGACGCGCTCGATGCCGCCGCGGCAGAACTGAAGGCGGCCGGCGCCGCGGTGCTGGCGCAGCGCGTGGATGTCTCCAGCGCGGCGCAGATGGAAGCGCTGGGCGCCGCCACGCAAGCGCGTTTCGGCGCGCCGCACTTCGTGTTCAACAACGCCGGCGTCGGCGCGGGCGGGCTGATCTGGGAAAACACGCTGAAAGACTGGGAGTGGGTGATCGGCGTGAACTTGATGGGCGTGGCCCACGGCGTGCGCGTGTTCACGCCCATGATGCTGGCCGCGGCTGAAAGTGACGCGCAGTACGAAGGCCACATCGTCAACACCGCTTCGATGGCCGGCCTGCTCAACCCGCCCAACATGGGGGTTTATAACGTTTCAAAACATGCGGTGGTGGCGCTGAGCGAAACGCTGTATCAAGACCTGAGCCTGGTGACTGATCAGGTCACCGCCTCGGTGTTGTGCCCCTTCTTCGTGCCCACCGGCATCACCAAGAGCGCGCGCAACCGCCCCGGTGAAATGGCCAACGCCGCGCCGCCCACTCGCAGCCAGCTCATCGGCCAGGCCAACAGCGACAAGGCCGTGGGCAGCGGCAAGTTCACCGCTGCGCAAATGGCGGCCAAGGTGTTCGAAGCGCTGCGCGAGAAACGCTTCTACATCTACAGCCACCCGCAGGCGCTGGCCTCGGTGCAGGTGCGCATGGAAGACGTGGTGATGGGCCGCAACCCCACCGATCCCTTTGCGCACAAGCCCGAACTGGGGCAAGCGCTGCGCGCGGAATTGCGCAAGCGTTGACGGGCGCGCACCTGCCACGCTACCAAGCAAATGTGGCTTTGCCACTTTGCTTGATCCCCGTGGGGGGTGGCCGGCTTTGGCCGGCCCAGGGGCGCTCTCAAGCGCCTTGATGGGGGTGGTGCAGCGCCGACGACCGCCCTTGACGAGTCGTACCCGGCGCCACCGTGGCCACCACGTTCAGGCGGAGCGCCGCTGAAGTTCCAGGTATGCAGACTAATGCTTGCCAAAAGCAAGTATTTGTCGATACTGCGCACATGGACGCCCTGCCTGCGCGCGCAGCCACCTTGCGCGCCTTCAACCGCTTCTACACGCGCAAGATCGGTGTGCCGGGCGACACGCTGCTGAGCACGCGCTTTTCGCTCACCGAATCGCGCCTGCTGTGGGAACTTGCACAGGCTCCCAAGGGCTCGCCGGGCTTGACCGCCACCGCACTGGTGCGCAACTTACAGCTCGATGCCGGCTACCTGAGCCGCCTGCTGGCCAGCCTGCGCGAGCGCGGCTTGGTGAAGGCGCGGCGCGCAGCGCACGACGGCAGGCAGACGCTGCTGTCGCTCACGGCCGCCGGCGCTCGCGCCTTTGCGTCGCTGGACAAGCGCTCGCAAGAGCAGGCCTCGGCCCTGCTGGCCGCCCTGCCCGAGGCGCAACAACAGCAGCTCATGCTGGCCACCGGTCAACTGCAAACGCTGCTGGGCGACACGGCACGCGAGCCGCCGCGGCTGCGCGCGCTGCGCAGCGGCGACCTGGGCTGGGTGGTGTCGCGCCACGGCGCGCTGTATGCGCAGGAATACGGCTTTGACGTTCACTTTGAAGCGCTGGTGGCACGCATCGCTGCCGACTTCATCGACCAGTTTGACGCCCAGCGTGAAGCCGCCTGGATTGCCGAGCGCGCCGGCACGCCGCTGGGCTGCGTGTTCATCGTGCGCTCGCGCCACGAGCGCACCGGCAAGCCGTTGCCCGGCGTGGCGCAATTGCGCCTGCTGCTGGTGGAGCCCGCCGCGCGCGGCCAGGGCCTGGGCAAGCTGCTCACGGCCGAGTGCGAACGTTTTGCCGTGGCCGCCGGCTACCAGCGCATCAAGCTGTGGACCAACAGCGTGCTGCTGGCCGCGCGTGGTATCTACCAGGCGGCGGGCTACCGGCTGCTGTCCAGCGAAGCGCACACCAAATTTGGCGGCACCCAGGTGGGCGAGGTGTGGGAGAAGCAGCTTTCCCGCTGAGCGCAGCCAGGCGAAAGCGACAGTAGCACTGGCACCGCGCGAGCGCTTCAGGCCGGGTAGTCAGCCGCCAGGAAGCGCAGCAACGCTGCATTCACCTCGCTGGGCCGCTCTTGCTGAATCCAATGCCCGCCGCCTTCAATCATCACCTTGTCGCGCAAGTTGGGCACACACGCGGCCAGGGCGTCTACCGCCTTGCCGCCAATGGGCGAGGTGATGACGCTGTCACGTGTGCCGGCTATGAACAGCGCGGGCGGCGTGATCAAGGCCCCCTGGAACGGCGCCAGCAGGGCCCAGTTGCGGTCGATGTTGCGATACCAGTTGAACGGCCCGCGCAGGCCGCTGCGGCGAAAGGCCGCGGCGTAGTGCGCCACGTCGTCTTCGCTCAACCAGGCGGGCAGCACGGCGGGGACTCTGACGCGATCCAGGAACCCTTCACCCGGTGGCACGCTGAGCGCCATGCTGCCCTTGCCCTGCGTTGAATCGCCCGAGCCTGAGAACAGCACCTTGCGAATGGCTGATTCGAGGTCGCGCTCGAACTCGGCTTCTGGCACGCCTTCGCGGTTGAAATAGAACCAATAGAAGTTCTCCAGTCCCGCGGCGCGCAACAGCGTCAACGGCGCAGTGGTCGGGTGGCGCTGGCGGTGCGGCACGCTCAGGGCGGCCACGGCGGTGAATAGATCCGGGCGCATCAGCGCCGCGTTCCAGGCCACGTTGGCACCCCAGTCGTGGCCCACGATGCAAGCGTGGCTGTGGCCCAGCGCGGCCACCAGCGCCACCATGTCGCCCACCAGATCGGGGATCGCATAGGCCTCAATCTCATGCGGCACCGAGCTGCCCCCGTAGCCACGCATGTCGGGTGCCACCACGTGGTAGCCGGCCTGTGCCAGCACGGGAATCTGGTGTCGCCATGAGTACGCCAATTCGGGCCAGCCATGGCACAGCAGCACCAGCGGGCCGCTGCCTTGCTCGGTGATGCGCAGCGTGATGCCGTTGGCGGTGACGTCGCGTTGGGTCTGAGCGTGGGTCATGGGGTGTCCTGGTTGTGTCCTGACCTAACTGATGACTGATTGCTGCGCAATGCCGGCATCGACCAGCACATGCTGGCCGGTCATGCCGGCGCTGTCGTCGGCGGCCAAGAACAGCGTGGGGCCGGCCACGTGCGCGGGCGTGAGGCGGATCTTCAGGCACTGCGCGTCAAGGAACGCCTGATCAGCCGTGGCGTCGCGATGCAGCGTGTTCTGGCGCTCGGTGACGATGGCCCCGGGCACCACGGCATTCACGCGAATGTTTCGCGGCCCGAGTTCACGCGCCAGCGTGCGCGTCAGGCCCAGGACGGCGGCCTTGGCGGTGGTGTAGCCCACCAGGTTGGGCCGGCCACGCATCCAGCTCACCGAGCCCATGTTGATGATGCTGCCACCGCCGGCCACCGCCATGCCGGGTGCCACGGCCTGGATGGCAAAGAAGTAGTGCTTCAGGTTCAGCGCCA
>JANMYI010000158.1:0-4440 GCA_031381955.1 Burkholderiales bacterium | reverse complement strand
GCGCGCAGCGCCGCGCGCTCGTCGGGCGCACGCAGGTGGAAGATTTCAGTGTCGACCCAGGTGGAAATGAAGCGGAACTGCTGCGCCTGCGCCGGGTAGCGCCGGGCCAGCGTGGCCACGCCGCTGTCGCGCACGCACCAGGCGCTGGCCAGGCGCGGCACCATCAGCCCTTCCATGTGCTCGTAGGCCCAGGGCGCGCGGCGCCAGACGATGTCGCTCTGCGCTGAACGCACCACCACCGGGTCTTGGTGAAAGAAGGCGTTCTTCGGCCGGGCATCGCCACGCAGCAGCAAGCCAGGCTCCAGGCGGTGCAGGTCGATCACGTCGAAGCCCTGGCGCAAGGCCGCGCCGCCCCGCCACAGCGCCCAGGTGTAGCGTGCCGACAGCGGCACGCGGCTGCGCGCGGCGGCGTCAACCACGGCCACGAGGGGTTGAAAGGCGAAATCGCGCCGGCCCAGATCGCAGCGCGTCCAGCGGCCCAACGGGCGCGCCGCGGGCTCGGTGGTCATGCCCAGCAGGCTGAAGTCGAGTTCTCCCGGCGCCCACTTCATGAGGCCACGCAAAAAGGTGTCGATGCCACCGGGCACCACGCCCATGGGGTCGGCCGGGTAGAAGATGCGAACCTGTACTGGTTTCACGTGAGCAGACCTCGTTGCAGGGCGAAGGGCAGCGGCGCACGCGGGCTGTGCATGGGCGGCCTGGGGCGCAGGTGCGCCGCCGCCTGCACCGCCACCATGAACAGCAGCCAGGCCGGCGTCTTGGCGACCAGCGAATTGGTGGTGGACGACACCAGCACCGTCAGCACCAGGGCGACGCGAAAGACGCCGAACGACTGGCGCCACAGGAAGCACAGCGCGCAGCCCAGGCCAAACGCGAACAGGCTGAAACCCACCAGGCCGTACTGCACCCAGGCCAGCAGCCAGAAGTTCTCGATCGCCTCGAAGCGCGCGTCCAGCCCCAACTGCTGGTACAGCACGTCGATCTCGTCGGCCGTGGCGCCGAAGATCAGTTGCACGTCGCTCATGTAGCTGAACACTTCCCACACCCGCACGCGCACGCTGGCGCTGTTGTCCCAACTCAAGCTGGCGAAGATGCGCTCACCCAGGCCGGTACTCACCACCACGGCCACCATGGCGGCGGCGGCCAGCAGCACGCCGATGGCTCCACCCGTGACCTGCCGGTAATTCAAGCGCCCTTCAAACAAAAGCTTGAACGCCTGCGCCACGAACACGGCGCCGTACAGCAGCAGCGCCAGCAGCAGGCTGACGCGCCCGCCAAACGCCAACAGGGCCAAGCCCAGCCACAGCACCAGCGCGCAGCGAATGCCGGCGGCCAAAGGCAGCAGCAACAACACCGGCAGCAGGGTGGCCGTTTGCTGTGCGTTTTGCAGCGGGTGGCCCATCAGCGCCGAGGCGCGGAAAAAATCTTCCGGCACTTCGGCCTGGCCGCCGATGTACCAGGGCAGCAGCCTCGTCTGCAGCGCCGCCTCGCCAATGCCCAGCGCCGCGTTGAGCACCAGCACCCCGGCCATCAGCAGCAGGGTCTGGCGCTGGCGCCGTGGGCCGAACTGCTGCAGCACCAGCACCGCCACGGCGGCCATGAGGTGGGTGTCGATGAGAAAAGCCGCTCCGCCCATGCCGTAGCGCAGCAGCGCATAGCCAAACAGCGCCAGCATGGCCGCCAGGTACAGCGCCAGCAAACGCTGCGCGCGCAGCTGCGCCAGCGCCGCACCCAACGGGTTACCGCGGCTGCACAACGCCACGAACCAGGCCATGACCATCAAGGTGCTGCCGGGGTGCAGCTTGGCTGCTGGCGCGCCGCCGGGCGCGTCATAGGAGATGCCCAACGCAAACAGCGTCGAGCCAGGCAAGACCAGAAAGCAAACCAGCCCGAGTGCGAACAACCCGAAGGCACACTGACACGCGCGCGAAGGCGGCATGGTGCTCGGGGGGGTGCTCAGCGGGGTGGTCATGCGCGCGCCTTCAGGCCCAGCGCACGCAAGGCGCCGGGTTCAAGCCAGCGCGGCGCACCCGGGCCGGCACTGCGCGCAATGCCAAAGTGATGGGCAAAGTCCCACACCGTCCAGCCCAGGCCGTGCTGCTGCAAGGCCAGGCGCACATCGCCCAGCCAGCGGTAGCGCGAGTGGGCATCGGCGGCGTCGCGAAAAACACCGAATTCGTTGCACACCACGCGCACCTGGTTGCGCCGGGCCCAGCGGCCTACGCCGCGCAGGCTGTCGTCAATGCGCTGGGCGTTCCAGTCCTCACTGCGGTAGCGGGCCAGCTCGGCCTCGCTGCGCGGGTGGTCGTGCAAGCGCCGCGGCGGCGCCAGGGCCACCATGGCCGCCGGGTAGCGCGTGGCCGCATAGGCGCCGGCCGCACTGTGCTGCGGATCCAGCCAGGGCACGCCCTGGTGGGTGAAGAAGAAGGGCGCGTAGAAATGCACCGTGTAGGCCACACGCTCGTCGCTGGCCAGCGGCAGATCCGCCAGGCCCTCGAAGCTGCCGCCCTGGTTGCCGGCCAACAGCACCAGGTGGCGCGGCGCCTTGGCGCGCACCGCCGCCAGCAAGCGGCGTTGCAGCGCCGGCCAGGCCAAGGCCTTCAGGCCGTAATACTGCGGCTCGTTGTAGAGCTCGAACGCCACGTGCTCGCTGGGCAGGTCGGCCAGCGCGGTGGCCAGGTGCGACCACAGCGCAACGAGGTGAGCCTCGAGCTCGCGTTCGGTTTCGATCAGCTTCTTGGTGGCATCCAGCATGTGCAGATCCACCACCACATCGAGCCCGGCTTGCACCGCCCCTTGCACCGCCGCGCGCAACCCAGTCACGTCGATCGTTGGTTTGGCCTGCTGTGGCTGCCAGCCCAGCTGCAGCGGATCGACCGGCACGCGCACATGGTCGAGCCCGGCGCGGGCCAGGCCATGCAGCTCCTGCGCATTGGGCCCCAGGTTGCGCTCGTATTCGAACCAGTGGCTCAGGTTGACGCCGCGTTGCAAGGCCGGCCCGGCCGCGGCCGCCGCAGCCAAGCTCGGCACGGCCGCCAGCGCTGGCCAGGCCAGCAAGCGGCGGCGCGTGATCGCGGCGCGCATGGGAGGCAGCACCCTCAGCGCCCGGCGTGCGGCACGCTGGCCAGCAGCGGCAGGCCCAGGCCGCGCTGCACCTGCTCGGGCGACAGGAAGGTGTCGCGCCACAGGGCGCTGAAGAAGGCCACGATGAGCGCGCAGCACAGGCTCAGCAGCGTGCCCACGGCCAGGATCAAGCCTTGCAGGCTCTTGGCTTCGAACGGCGTGCGCGCCGCCTGCACCACGCTGACGTTGCTCTTGCGGCCGCGGTCCAACTCATCCTGCACCAGGGCCTCTTCCAGCCGCCGCACCGCGGCCTCGTAGCTGGCTTCGAGCAACTTGCGCTCGCGCTCCAGGCCTTGCAACTGGCGCTGGTTGGCGCCGAACGACTTGAGCTGCGCATCGAGCACGCGGCGCTGCTGTTGCAGCACGGCCGCGCCGGCACCGGCCTGGCCCTGGTCGGCGCGGGTCTTGAGCCAATCGGCCTCGACGTTGTCGCGCACCGGGCTGCGGCCGCTGCGCACCGTTTGGTTAGGCAGCGCGGCCAACTCGGCCAGGTAGGCCTGGGTGCGGGCGATGGCGGCGCGAACGTCTTGCACCGCTGGCGTGGTGTCGGAGAACTTGGCCGAGAGTTCACGCTCCTTGAGCTGCAACTCGAGCATGGTCTTGCGCGCGCTTTCCAGGGCCTCGCTGCGCTGGGTTTCGCGCGACAGGGTCACCTCGCCGCCGACGAAATCGAGGCTGGCTTGCAGGCTGCGGCTGCGTCCGCCGCTTTGTGCCAGCGCCAGCGCGCTGTCGTCCAGGCGCAGCTCGATGCTGTGCTTGCGCCCCAGCAACAGCGTTTGCTGCTCCGTGAACGACTGGATGCCATGCGTGCGGCGAAAGCCTTCGAGCTTGTCCTCTACCTCATTCAGGCGCGCCGACAGCGACGCCACCTTGGCCTGCGCATTGCCATAGCTGCCGCTGGCGAAGATGCCGCGGCGGCGCTCCAGGTAGGCCTCGATGGTCTTGTTCAACACCTGCGCCGAGACGGCCGCATCGCGGTGCGTGAAGCTGAGCTGGATGACGTTCGAATCCTTCAACAAACGCGCTTCGAAGCGGGCCTGGAACTCCTTCAACGCGGCCATGGCGCGGCGCTGCACATCGGGCTGCTGGGCAGCCAGCGCGGGGTAGACGGTGTCCACACCGAGCTGTTGCAGCACGGTTTCCTTGATGTCCAGGCTGTTCAGGATCTCGACTTCGGCGCGCAGCGTTTCCTTGCTGTCGTAGGCCATGGGCGTGGCGCCGGCGTCGCTGCCCTCGGGCTTGTAGACGTACTCGCGACCCTGGCGCACCAACAGCGAGGCATCGGCCACATAGCGCGGCGTCGGCAGGAACGACACG
>JANMYI010000142.1:0-3561 GCA_031381955.1 Burkholderiales bacterium | reverse complement strand
CGCGCGCCAGGTCTTCCACCGTGGTCAGCTTGACCTCCACTTGACGGTCAATGAGCTTGAACATTTCTTCGGTCTTGCGCCCGATGTTCTGCACCCGGCCGTGGCAAGGGATGTGGTAGCTCACGCGGCCCAGGGCGGCCTTGAAATCGGTCTTCAGCAGGCCGTCTTTGTGGCGCGCAATCAGGTACTCAAACGGGTCGAACACGGCCGCCTTCACGGCCTGCGTGTCGGCGCAATCCGGGAACATGAGCGGCAGTTCCTGCTTGAACATCAGCGTGCAGCTCGGTATGGCGCTGATGATGGTCCAGCCCTCTTTGGCGTAGCGCGCCAGCACCGGCATGTTGGCCGCCTTGTGCTTGGCCACGGCATCCAGATCGCCTAGCTGGTTCCAGCTTGGGCATGCCGCAGCAGCTTTCCTTATCCACCAGCAGATAGGGAATCGCGTTGTGCTCCAGCAGCTTGAGCAAATCGTGCCCGATGCCGGGTTCGTTGTAGTTCACGTAGCAAGTGGCAAACACCGCCACCTTGCCCGGCGTGCGTTCGCAGTTGGTCACCACCGTGGCCGCGCTGGCCGCCGCGCTCCAGCGAAAGCGCTGCGTGGCCAGCTCGGGCATCCAGGCCTGCGGGTGCACGCCCAGGGCTTTGTCCATCACCTTGCGCGCCGTCTTGGTGTGGTTGATGGCGTCGACCGTCTGCACCACGATGGGATGCCGGCCAGGCTGCCATGCACATCCGTGCTGGCCAGGAAGCGTTCACCGGCCTTGACTTCGCCCTTCTTGAACTTGATGGCCTTGGCACGCAGCATCAGGTGCGGGAAGTCGAGGTTCCATTCATGCGGCGGCGTGTACGGGCACTTGGTCATGAAGCACAGGTCGCACAGGTAGCACTGGTCGACCACGTTCCAGTAGGCCTCTTTCTTCACGCCGTGCACTTCACCATCGCTGGTGGCGTCGACCAGGTCGAACAGCGTGGGGAAGCTCTGGCACAGGCTCACACAGCGGCGGCAGCCGTGGCAGATGTCGAACACCCGCTCCATTTCCTTGGTGGCTTCGCCTTCATCGTAAAAGGCGGGCGTTTGCCAGGCCAGCGGGTGGCGGGTGGGGGCTTGCAGGTTGCCTTCGCGCATGGGTCTTCAAGTCTTGATTGAACAAAGGAACAAGGGGCGCGAAGCCCCTTGTTGATCGAGGTCAGCCGGGCAACTCAGTCGACGAGTTGATCCAGCGCCTCTTGATAGCGGTTGGCGTGCGAGCGCTCGGCCTTGGCCAGGGTTTCGAACCAATCGGCGATCTCGTCAAAGCCTTCGCCGCGCGCGGTCTTGGCCATGCCGGGGTACAGGTCAGTGTGCTCGTGGGTCTCACCGGCCACTGCGGCCTTGAGGTTGTCGCGCGTGGGGCCGATGGGCAAGCCCGTGGCCGGGTCGCCCACGGCCTCAAGGAATTCGAGGTGGCCGGGCGCTTGGCCGGTTTCGCCTTCGGCGGTGGAGCGGAACAGCGCGGCCACATCGTTCTGGCCTTCCACATCGGCCTTGGCCGCGAAATACAGGTAACGGCGGTTGGCCTGAGATTCGCCGGCAAAGGCGGCCCTGAGGTTGTCCTCAGTCTTGGAACCCTTCAAACCCATGTCAGTCTCCTGCTGAAAAATCGGTTCAGTGGCCTCAGTGTGGCGCCGCGGCTCGGGCCGTACGCTACGAAAACCGCGCTACCCCTGCCTAAGCCAAGCCGCAAGGCGCGCAAGGTCATCGCAGGCCCAGCAGCCGCAACGCCAGTTCGTGCAGCCGCCCGGCGGGGTCGGCCAGGCTTTGCAGGATGTTGAAGTGGTTGAAGCCCGGCACGGTTTCGCACACCGGCACCGCCGTGGGGCCCCAGACATCGCGGATGAGCTGCATCTGGCGGATGAACTCCGGGCTTTCCAGCGCGCCCACCGTGGCGTGGAACTTCGCCTTGGGGCGCGGGAAGAAAGCCGGGCTCAGGCGCTTCACTGAAGCTGGCGTCAACCGCAAGTCGCCCTGCAAGAACGGCGTGTGGCGCAGCGGCTCCAGATCGAACAGGCCCGAAATCGACAAGGCGCCACTCACCAGTTGCGCCGGCAATTCCTCTGCCAACTGCTTCCAGCGGCAGCTCACCAACATGGCCGCCAAGTGGCCGCCCGCGGAATGGCCCACCACGGTGATGCGGTTCGGGTCGCCGCCATGTTCGGCCGCGTGCTGCCACACCCACTGCACGGCGCGCGCGGTTTGCAGCGCGATGGTTTCCATGCTCACCGCCGGGCACAGCGCGTAATTCGGCACCACCACCATCGCGCCATCGGCCGTGAACGACGGCGCGACAAAGGAAAAATCGGCCTTGTCCAGCGAACGCCAATAGCCGCCGTGGATGAACACCAGCACCGGCGCGTTCGCCGCGCTGGTGGGAAACACATCCAGCGTCTCGTTCGGCCCGTTGCCGTAGGCCACGTCCAGGGTGCTGCGGCTGGCCTGGCGCGCCAAGGCCGACGCCTGCGCCCAACCCTCCATGATCTGCCCGTGTTCGGGCACCAGGGCACGGTTGTTGTACTGGGTGTCAAGCCAAGCCGGGTCTAGGCGTCTGTGCATGGCGGTGCGGCTGCAGCGGTAAGGGGCGCGCAGTTTAGCGCCGTGGCGCAAGGGGCAAGCCGAGGCGCAACGAACGATTTGAATCGTTAGTAAAGCACCGGCTCTTGCGCGCATGCCTTTCGCGGTGCCAGCGCTGTTGAGGCCGCCCATTGCAGCAAGACCCCGGTGCTATGATGCGCGCCGGTTTAGGGGGCGTAGCTCAGCTGGGAGAGCGTCGCGTTCGCAATGCGAAGGTCAGGAGTTCGATCCTCCTCGTCTCCACCAGTAAAAAGTAGGGCCGCCAGCGTGCGGCCCCAACTTTTTGGGCTGCTTGAGCTGTAAGCGCGCTGAAGCAGAACTTCGGCAGAGGCCGCCGGATCGTCGGCTCATGCCGTCAAGAACCACTTCTCCAGCGACTTCTCCCACACGTCGCCAAGCAAGCGATACCCGGCACGGGTGGGATGAATTTCATTTTGCCAATGCGCTGTCGGCCCAGAGTCTGAACTGCGCGCGGGGGTCAACGTGCCCTGCGTATCCACGACGCGAACCGTGGGCTCGCGGCTGGCGATGTCGAGGATGAGTTCGCGCAATTGCTGCTGCAGGGCCGCGCTCAAGCCCGCCCAGTCGTCTTCAGGAATGGCGAAGGCTTTCACGGCCTTGTAGAGCCAGGGGCCAAACCCGGCGCCGGCGCCCGCGTCGCGCGGCACTACGAAGTCGTAGGTGTGCACAACGATGGGGATGCCCCGGTTGGTCGAGCGCCTGTCGCGGTTGGCGAGCAAGGTCTGAAACACTTGCCTGGCATGGGCACTGAACGTTGCCCAGCCGGCCGGGCTGAGGTAGCGCGACGGGCTGGCGCCCGAGGCCCATTCGGCCCTCGTGGCCAGCAACCGCTTGTGGGGTGGATTCAGCGGCGCCGACTGTGCCGCGGAGATCACATCGTTGCCCAGGCCCGATAGCAACAGCGCTGTCCAGGGCCGCGCAACGTTGCCACT
>JANMYI010000119.1:0-11273 GCA_031381955.1 Burkholderiales bacterium | reverse complement strand
ACAGGCCCGCGGCAATCAGGGCCGGCGCCGAAGCGCCCGTGGCCAGCACGACCCAGCGCGCGTGCTGCGCGACTTGCGTGTCACCGCGCTTGAGCTGCGCGCCCACCACTCGGCCACTGGGCGCGTGCTGGATGACATTCTTTACCGCGCCGCCTTGCGCGCCGGCGCGGTGGCACTGCCGCCGGCGCGCTTCGTGGCGCTGTTGCGCGAAGGTGACGCGCCCAGTGGCCGAGTGGTGGGCGCGCAGCTCAAGCGCGGTGACACGCAAGTCGCGCAGCACGCGCGCTGGGTCGTGCTGGCCACGGGCGCTTCGGCGCCGGCCCTGATTGCCGCGGGCCTGTGCCAGCGCCGCGCGCCCACCGGAATGGCGCTGCGCGGCTACATCGAGTGCGCCGCCATGGCGCCCAAGCTCAAAGCGCTGGAAGTGGTGTGGCACCCGCGGTTGCGCGGCGGCTATGGCTGGATTTTTCCGGCCCCGCACGGCGTGTTCAACATCGGCGTGGGCTTGGCGCACAGCCATGAAGACGGCGTGGGCATGAAGGACGTGAACCTGCGCGAGCTGTTCAGTGTGTTCTGCGAGGTCTATGCCCCGGCGCGCGAGCTGCTCGCTCAGGGGCGCTGGGTGGGTGAACTAAAGGGCGCGCCGCTGCGCTGCTCGCTCGAAGGCGCGCGCTTAAGCGCGCCGGGCGTGCTCGTCACCGGCGAGGCCGCGGGCAGCACCTATGCCTTCACTGGTGAAGGCATCGGCAAGGCGATGGAAACCGGTATGCAGGCGGCGCACGCCATTCTTAACGATACAAAGGATTCAACCGTGCAAGCGCACTATGAGGCCGCGGTGCTGGCGCTCAAGCCGCGCTTCGACTTGTACGAGCGCGCCAACCGCGTCAACGCCCACCCCTGGCTGGCGGACTTGCTGATCTGGCGCGCCCGCGGCAGCCCGGGGTTGATCCGGCGCATGAGCGGCGTGCTCAATGAAACCAGCAACCCGGGCAACCTGGTCACGCTGCGCGGCTTGATGAAGTTATTTCTACCGTTGAAATAGATCATGTGCCAGCTGCTCGGCATGAACGCCAACACGCCCACCGACGTGATGTTCTCGTTCACCGGTTTGGCCACGCGGGCCGATGAGCACAAAGACGGCTTCGGCATCGCCTTCTTCGAAGACCGCGGTGTGCGTTTGTTCGTCGATGCCCACAGCGCGCGCCATTCGCCGGTGGCGCAGATGGTGAAGAACTTCCCCATCAAGAGCAGCCACGTCATCGCCCACATCCGCAAGGCCACGCAAGGGCGGGTGGCGCTGGAAAACACGCACCCATTCCAGCGCGAGCTGTGGGGCCGCTACTGGGTGCTGGCGCACAACGGCGATTTGAAGGGCTTCCACCCGCGGCTGCACGCTGCCTTCCAGCCGGTGGGTGACACCGACAGCGAGCGCGCGTTTTGCTGGTTGATGCAAGAGCTGGCCAAGGCCCATGCCAGCGTGCCCGGCGTGGCCGAACTCAGTGCCACCTTGCGCGAACTGCTGCCCCAGTTGGCACGCCACGGCACGTTCAACATGCTGCTCTCAAACGGCCAGGCGCTGTGGGCGCACGCCAGCACGCAGCTTCACTGGTTGGTGCGCAAACACCCGTTTGCAGCGGCGCAGTTGGCCGATGAAGACTTGAGCGTGGATTTCGCCGCCCTGACCACGCCCGCTGATTGCGTGGCGCTGGTGGCCACGCAGCCGCTGACCACCGGTGAGCCCTGGCAGGCCTTTGCGCCGGGCGAGTTGCGCGTGTTCGTTGCAGGCGCGTCGTTGCCCTGAGCGCGCGGCGGGCACGCCAACGGGCATTCACCCTGGCGCGCCCGCGTTGCGGCGGCAGAATGCCGGCCACTTCTACAAGGCCTGCCATGCCCGCCCTGCCCACCCCGCAGTTTGATCAATTCCTGCGCTACCCCGAACTCACCCGCCTGCTGCATGAGTACGCGCTGGCGCGGCCCGACCTGGTGCGCATCGACAGCATCGGCAAGAGCCACGAGGGGCGCGACATCTGGCTGGCCACCGTGACCCGCGGCGCCTTGGGTGGCGACCTGGACAAGCCCGCGTTGTGGGTCGACGGCAACATCCACGCCGCCGAGCTCACGGCCAGCACCGCCTGTCTTTACTTCCTGCATCAACTGCTCAGCAACTACGGCGCTGAAGCCGCCACCACGCAACTGCTGAACACGCGTGCGGTCTACATCTGCCCGCGCCTGAACCCCGATGGCGCTGAACTGGCGCTGGCCGACAAGCCGCGCCACATTCGCGCATCGACCCGGCCCTACCCCTACGCCGAAGAGCAGGTCGATGGCCTGACGGTGGAAGACATGGACGGTGACGGCCGCGTGCTCAGCATGCGCCTGCCCGACCCGCACGGTGCGTGGAAGAAGAACCCGGATGCGCCGCGCCTGCTGATGCCGCGCCAGCCGGGCGACTTCGGTGGCGAGTACTACCGCGTCATGCCCGAGGGCAGCCTGAAGAACTACGACGGCCTGCGCATCAAGGCCAACCCCGACCTGGAAGGGCTCGACCTGAACCGCAACTTTCCGGCCTACTGGCGCCAGGAATTCGAGCAGGTCGGCGCCGGGCCGTACCCGACCAGCGAGCCCGAAGTGCGGGCCATGGTCGACTTCATCACCAAGCACCCGAACATCGGCGCGGCGGTGAGTTTTCACACGCATTCGGGTGTTATTTTGCGACCCATGGGCACGCAAAGCGATGACGACATGACGCCCGAGGACTTGTGGATCTACAAGCGCCTGAGCGACCTGGGCACCCAGCTCACCGGCTACCCGGCGGTGAGCATCTATCACGACTTCAAGTACCACCCGAAGGAAATCATCACCGGCACGCAAGACTGGGTCTATGAGCATCTCGGCGCGCTGTTCTGGACGGTCGAGCTGTGGGCGCCCAACCGCGAGGCCGGCATCACCGACTACGACTGGATCCACTGGTACCGCGACCACCCGCCCGCTGACGACATCAAGCTGCTGAAGTGGAGCGACGAGCAATGTGCCGGCCGCGCGCATGTTGATTGGTACGCCTACCGCCACCCGCAGCTCGGCCAAGTGGAGCTGGGCGGTTGGGACCGCATGAACTACTGGCGCAACCCGCCGCCGCACTTGCGCGAACGCGAAGCGGCGCGCTTCCCGGGCTGGCTCACCACGCTGGGCCTGTGCCTGCCCAAGCTGGAGTTGCTGCGCACCGAAGTGCGTGCCTTGGGGCCAGACACCTGGCGTGTGCGCATGGCCGTGGCCAATGCGGGTTACCTGCCAGCGTACATCAGCAAGCGTGCGCTCGAACGCAAGGTGGCACGCGGCGTGGTGTTTGAAGTGCACTTGCCCACCGACGTGAGCCTGGTGCAGGGGTGCCTGCGCATCGAAGGCCCGCAGCTCGAAGGCCACGCCGCCAAGGCCAGTTTGCAGGCCTTCTTGCCCAACCGCGACATCACGGCAGATCGCGCCGTGGCTGAATGGGTGCTGAGCGGCCCGCGTGGCGCGCATGTGGTGCTCACTGCCCGGGCTGACCGGGCTGGTGCCGTGCGCACGGCGATCACGCTCGATTGAGCGGCCTGCGCACGCCCCGTTGGGGCGCCGCCTTCAGCCGCCGCGGCGCCGCTTCAGTGCCAGCAGCGCCAGGCCGCCCAGCATCAAGGCCCAGGTCGAGGGCTCGGGAATCGCGGTCACGGGCACCGGCTCCGCCACCACGGCAACGGGCACCGGGGGGCCAGGCGTCTCGCTGTCTGGCAACAGGGGGGTGCTGACTGGGCCGGGCACTTCGCCAGCCGTGGCGGCAAAGGGGATGTTGCCTATGAAGGGAATCCCAGGCGCGCCAGCAAAGCCAGGCGCCCCGCCGCCTGCGCTGCCACCACCACCACCGCCACTGCCTTCGCTACCGCTGCCAACCACTGCAGGCGCGCCACCAGGATTGGCCGCAGCCGCGGTGCCGCCCGTGCCGACACCGGCGTCAGGGGCCAAGGAGCTGGCCGCAAAGCTTTGTGTGCCAGGCGCGCTGGCGCCGAGGGGGCCGGCGCCGGGCGCGTCGAAATTCAAATTGCCGTCAGGCAGATTCAGCGCCGTTGGGGGGGGCGGCATCAGCGTGTCGGGGCCTTCGGCGGTGTCGCCTTGGCGCTGTGGCAGCCGGGTGATGCGGCTGACGTTGCGGCACACCGTGGGCACCATGATGCATTCGCTGCCTTCGCAATAGACCAGCCCGCGCTCCTCGGCGCTGGGGGCCCACTTGGCGCGGCTGATGCGCCCGCAGATTTGGCCGGCACCGAAGTGCATGTCGCGAATGTCGTTGCTGTAGCTGCTGCGCCCAGTGATCGAGTCGCGCGTGATGAGCACGATCTCGTCATAAGCGCGCGCGGCCATGCGCTTCTTGAGGGTCTCGCGCGTGGCCGCTGGAATGTCCTGGTAGCGGTCGATCGCGTTGCCGATGTTGCCGGTGAAGGGGTTCACACCCGGGCTGTCCCACGAGCATTGCGCCGGGCCCGGCGCGCTCGCCGAGGCCAGGGCCATGGTGGTGTGAAGGATCAGCAGCATCTGGTGTGTTCCGTTGCGGGCCCGCTTTGCCCATTCCGGCAAGCCCCTGCAACTGAGGGTTAACCGGGAGCCGACTCTACGTCTGCAACGCCTGCTTGAGGGGGTTTGAAACCCCATGAATCGGGGGAAATCGGCAAGAAATTTAACATTTTGTTGCGTTGCCCCCACCTTGCTGGGTGGGAGCGACGTGAATTCCGGCCGCCTCAGGGCCGGCGCAACGAGCGGTTATCGAGGTCGAATTGGCTCAGCGGCACGCGCATCGCGTCGGCAGCACCGGCCCACTGGGTCGGGATTTGCGCCGCGTCGCCGGCCACCACCACGCGCGCCTGCGCCGCGCCGAAGTGGGCCTGGGCAAAGGCCTGCACTTGCGCCGGCGTGACGGCCAGTAGCCGCGGCAGCTCCAACGCCAGTTCGTCCAGCGGCCGGCCTTGCACCAGCCGCGCCAGCACCAGCCCGGCCAGGCCCTGCACGGTTTCGAGCCGGCGCGCAAAGCTGCCGGCCAGGGCGGCCTGGCGCGCCGCCAGTTCGTCGTGTGCCGCGGTTTCGCCACCCAGGCGGGCCAGCTGCTCGCGCAGGGCCGCCACCACGCCGGCCGCGTTGCCATGGCCGGTCTGCGCCTGGGCCAACAGCAGGCAGCCTTCGGGCTGGCAGTCGAGCTCGCTGCGCACGTCGTAGCTCCACCCTTTGCGGATGCGGATCTCCTGGCTCAGGCGCGAGGAATAGCCCTGGCCCAGCAGGGCATTGGCGACTTGGCCAATGCGCCGCTCGTCAGGGGCCAGGGCCGGCAGCGGCAGCGCCAGCACGACACCGCTCTGGCCGCTGCCGGGCATGTCCACCAGCACCGCGCTGGCCGCCGCCGGCGTGGCCGCGCGCGGCGGTGGTGGCGCGCCCGGGGTGGCGCCACGCCAAGCGCCGAAATACGTTTGGGCCCAGGCCAGGCCTTGCTCGGCAGCGAAGTCGCCCACCAGCACCATGGCGCTGCGTGCGCTGTGGTATTGCGCGGCGTGGAAGGCCGCCACATCGTCGCGCTGCAGGCGTTGCAGCGAGGCCGGCGTGGGCGTGGCGGCCAGGCCTTCGTCGGGCCAGAACGCGCGCCGCGCCGCCAGCCCCGCCACGCTGCCCGGGTTGCCCAGGGCCAGGGCAAAGCCGTCGTTGGCACGCTGGCGCTCGTGCTCCAGCTCTTCAGCCGCCAACAGCGGCGTGCGCGCCATGTCGGCCAGCAGGGCCAGCGCGGCCTGCGCATGGGGCGGCGTCACGGTCAGGGCCAGCGTGGTGGCGCGCGGGCCGCAACCGCTGGCCAGGCTGGCGCCCAGCGCTTCGGCCTGCCGCGCCAGCGCCACCGCGCCCACGGCCTGGCCACGGCGCCAGGCGCCCTTGGTCAGCAGGGTCGATGTCATGGCCGCCAGGCCGCTTTGGCCGGGGGGGTCGAGCTCGGGCCCGGCGCGCACCAGCAAGGTGGCGTGCAGCAGCGGCACGGCGTGCCGGGGCACCAGCACCACCAGCAAGCCGTTGTCCAGGCGCTGTTCAATGATGCGCGGCAGCACCAGGTTGCGCGCCGGGGCGGGCTCGGGCGGCAGCTCAACCCCGGGTTGCTGCGCCCAGGCGACCGGGCTGAAAAATGGATTGGCCCAACCCGCGGCCACCCCTTGCAGGGCCTGGCGACGGCTGATCAAGACTTGGGCTCCTGGCTGTAGTGCACGCTCAGGTGCGCACGGCCGAGCACGTGGCGGGCGAGCGCGCGCTGCACGTCGCTGGCGCTCACGGCTTGGAGCAAATCGAGCTCCCGGTCAGCGTGGCTGGCCTGGCCGTGCAGGGCCAGCGCCCAGCCCAAGGACTCGCATTTGCCGTCGGGCCGCTGCCGCGCCGACAGCACCTGCGTGACGAGCTGGTTGCGCACCTTGGCCAGCTCAGCCGGGTCGATCGGCGCTCGCGCCAGGCGGTCGATTTCGCCCAGCAGTTGCGGCCCCAGTTGCGCCGCATCCTGCCCGCCCGCGGCGATGGCAAACGCCACCAGCATGCCGGCCTGGGCGTGAAGCGCGCTGCTGAAGCCGGCCGACTGCGCGCTGCGCCGGCCCACCACCAACGCTTCGTTGAGGCGCGCCGAATCGCCCTCGCCAAGCAACGACGCCGCCACCGACAGCGCCGGCGCATCCGCGCTGCGCGCCGGTGGCCCGCGCCACAGCAGGGCCACCGCCGGCAGCGGCACTTGCGGGCCGTGCATGGCCACCCGGCGCTCTTTCAATGCGGGCGCTGCCGCCGCGGCGCGTGCCGGCAGCGGCTGGGCCGGGCGGGGCACCGCGCCCAGGTAGCGCTCGGCCCAAACCTGCAACTGCACAGGATCGAAGTCACCGGCCACGATCAGCGTGGCGTTGTCACTGCGGTACCAGGTGGCGTGGAAGCGTTTCACGTCGTCCAGCGTGGCCGCGTTCAATTCGTCGATGTTGCCGATCACCGGCCGCCGGTACGCCCCGTGCTCGAAGGCCAGGCCGGGCAGGGCGTTGAACAGCCGCCCGTACGGCGCGGCCAGCACGCGCTCGCGGTACTCTTCTTGCACCACGGCGCGCTCGCTGTCGAAGGTGGCTTGGTCGAGCTTCAGGCTGGCCAGGCGCTCGCCCTCGGCCCACAGCAAACGTTCGAGATGATTCGCCGGCACCAGGCTCTGGTAGGCCGTCACGTCTTCAGCGGTGAAGGCGTTGTTGTAGCCGCCCACGTCTTCGGTCAGGCGGTCGAACATCTCGCTGGGCATGTGGCGCGTGCCCTTGAACATGAGGTGCTCGAACAGGTGCGCAAAGCCCGAACGCCCGGGCGGGTCGTCGCGTCCGCCCACGCCAAACCACATCTGCACCGCCACCGTGGGCGTGGCCGGGTCGCGCATGGCCACCAGGCGCAGGCCATTGGCCAGGCGGCGCTGCACCAGGGGCAGGCGCGGCAGGTGCAGCGGGCGGTTTGCCAGGGATGCCGCCCACGCGCCGGGCAGCGCCAGCCCGGCGCCCAGGCCGATGAAGGCGCGGCGCTGCCAGGCAGGCGGGTTGAGCAGCGAAGGGGGCATGGCGCGAGCGTGAACTATGTGGCGATGCTAGGCCCTGCGGTGCTGCGCCACGCCGCGCAGGCGGCGCCAGGCTTCATGTGCTGGCGCCGCGTGGCCGATATGCCGGGTGAGGGGCAACCCCGCCCGCTGCCTTGAGAGCCTGTGAACAAATCCAGCACACCCGCTCGGCCGCCCCAGACGGCGCCGCTCGTCGTTGCAAATGCTCGCCATAGCCCGCGCTATGGCTGTGCCCGCCCAAGCGAAGCGCAGGGCACGCCTGCGCAAGGCCAGGGCACAGAGGCCCTGGCCCTCGCCGGGCACAAACAGTCCACAGGACTGTTTGTGTCCGGGCTTGGCCTAGATCGACGCCGTCTGGAGCACCCGCTCGGGCGCGCCGGATTCATTCACAGGCTCTGACCCTGCCATGCACATTCGCCAATCGACCCTGCTCGAACTGCCCGCCAGCGCCGCCGCCTTGCGCGAGTTGGCCGCCATCGAGCCGCACCTGGTGCTGGCCTTTGCGCCCGACACCACTCTGGCGCGGCCGGACTTCGCGCGCGAGCTGCAACACGCCTTTCCCAGGGCCCACGTGGTGGGCTGCAGCAGCGCCGGTGAAATCGGCAACCAAGGTGTGACCAGCGGCGCAGCCGTGCTCACGGCGATGCACTTCCGCCGCCCGGACTTCCAGGTCGCGCAGGTGCCGCTGGCCAACATGGCCGACTCGCACGCCGCCGGCGCCGCCCTGGGGCACGCGTTGGCGCGGCCGGATCTGCAAGCCGTGCTGCTTTTTTGCCCCGGCGTGGGCATCAACGGCAGCGCCTTGCTGCAAGGCTTGACCAGCGTGGTGGGCCCGCAAGTGCTGCTCAGCGGCGGCCTGGCCGGCGACGACGGCAAGTTCACCCGCACCTGGACGCTGTGCGACGGCGTGGCCGACTCGCAGGCCGTGGTGGGCATCGGCCTGTTCGGCGCGCACTGGCGCATCACGCACGGCTCGTTCGGTGGTTGGCAGCCCTTCGGCCCGGCGCGGCGCGTCACGCGCTGCGAAGGCAACGTGCTGTTCGAGCTGGACGGCCAGCCGGCGCTCGATGTCTACCGCCGCTACCTGGGCGAATACGCCGCCGGGCTGCCCGCCACGGGGCTGTTGTTTCCGTTTTCCATGCTCGGTGAAGACCGCAACGAGGTCGGGCTGATCCGCACCATCCTGGGCCTCGACGAGGCGGCCAACTCGCTCACGCTGGCCGGCGAAATCATCCCCAACGGCTACCTGCGCCTGATGCACGCCAGCAACGACGCCTTGGTCGATGGCGCCGAGACCGCCGCCCACGCCGCCTTCGAGCCGCACGCCGATGAAGGCCGCGGCCTGGCGCTGCTGGTGAGCTGCGTGGGCCGCAAGCTGGTGATGGGCGGGCGGGTGGAAGAGGAAATCGAGGCCGTGAGCCAGGTTTTCGGCGACCAGGCCCAGTTGGCCGGGTTCTATTCCAACGGCGAGATCAGCCCCACCCAAGGCGCCATGAGCTGCGCGCTGCACAACCAGACCATGACGATCACCTTTCTGAACGAGCGGGTTTGAGCCCCGCCCGGCCGCCCGAAGGGGCTCGCACCGAAGTGCGCAGCACGAAGGAAACCTGATGAACAAACTGCTGCAGCGCCAGCTCGCGCGCGCGCTCGGCCTGCCCCTGGGCACCGACGCGCAGCCGCGGTTGGCGGCGCTGGCCGCCCAGAGCGCGGGCTTGCCGGCGGAGCTGGCCGCCGTGGCCGTCGTGGCATGTGGCCTGCAGCACTTCGTGGCCGAGATCGATGCCTCGTACGCGCAGTTCGAGCGCGACCTGAAGCTGCGCGCGGCCAGCCTGCAACTCAGCTCCGAGGAGCTGATGCAGGCCAACCAAAAGCTGCACAGCGAAGCACAGTCCCAGCACGCGGCCGTGCGCACCTTGCGCGAAACCGTCGAGCGGCTGGTCACCTTGGAGGCGCCGGCCCATGCCGAAGGCTCGACCATCGAAGACCTGGGCGCGGTGTCCGATCAAGTTGCACGTTTGGTGCAGGAGCGCGAGGCCGCGCGCATCGAGCTGCAAGGCAGCGAGGAGCGCTTTCGCAGCCTCACCGAAATGTCGGCCGACTGGTACTGGGAACAAGACCGGCGGCTGCGCTTCACCACGCTTTCCGCGGGCATCCAGCGTTCGCTGGGCCTGGCGCCGCAGGACTGCGTGGGCAAGTCGCTGTGGGCGCTGGCCCGCGTCAACCCGGCCGAAAGCCGCTACCACGCCGTGCATGGCCAGATGCTGGCGCGCCAGCCCTTTCACGACCTGGTGCTGCGCCTGCACGACGCGCAGGGGCAGGAGCGGCACATCGCCTTTGCCGGCAAGCCCATCTTCGACGCCGCGGGCTGCTTCATGGGCTACCGTGGCGTGGGCCGCGACGTCACCGAGTGGGTGCGCACGCAAGACACCTTGCGCAGCGCCAAAGACCAGGCCGAGGCCGCCAACCTGGCCAAGAGCCAGTTCCTGGCCAACATGAGCCACGAGATCCGCACGCCCATGAACGGCGTGCTCGGCATGGCCGACTTGCTGCTGCAAACCTCGCTGGCGCCGCGGCAGACGCACTTTGCGCGCACCTTGCGCACCTCGGCCGAAACCATGCTGCACCTGCTCAACGACATCCTGGACTTCTCCAAGATCGAGGCCGGGCAGGTGCAGATCGAGCGCCTGGCGTTCGACCCGCGCCAGTTGTGCGAACAAGTGGCGCTGCTGTTCGCCGAGTCCGCTCAAGCCAAAGGTTTGGAGCTGGTGTGCCAGGTCGATGCCGACTTGCCACACGCCGCCTGGGGCGACGCCCACCGCATCCAGCAATGCCTGAGCAACCTGCTGAGCAACGCCATCAAGTTCACCAGCCATGGGCAGGTGCTGATCAGTGCCGCACGCCAACCTGGCGAGGGCGCGGGCGAGGTGCTGTGCGTCAGCGTGCAGGACAGCGGCGTGGGCATCGCCCCGGACGTGCAGACACGCTTGTTCAAGTCGTTCTCGCAGGCCGACAACTCCACCACACGCCGCTTCGGCGGCACCGGGCTGGGCCTGGCCATCACCCGTCAACTGGTCGAGCTGATGGGCGGCACGCTGGTGCTGGACAGCCAGTTCGGCCTGGGCAGCACTTTCACCATGCGCCTGCCCTTGCCGGCCATGGCCGCGCCCGGCGACACGCCAGGCAGCCTGCCCCGTGAAGCGCCCTGCCGCGCGAACGCCGCGCCGGCCGAAGCGGTGGCCACCGGCATGCGTGCCTGGTTGATCGAGCCGCATGAGCTGGCGCGCGCGGCCACCGCAGCCATCCTGCAAGGCATGGGCCTGGCAGTGCTGGCCGCGGCCGACCTGCCGTCCTTGCTGCACCTGCTCGACGCCCAGGCGCCGCCGGATCTGGTGGTCTACGCCGAGCCGGCCCACCCGGGGCGCGACTCGCCATTGGCCAAGCGGCTGCATGAAAGCCTGGGCGCGGCCGTGCCCTGCCTGGTCAAACTCGTGCCCATGGCCAGCCTGGCCGAGCTGGACATTCCGGTCCTGGCCGGCGCACACGCATGGGTGCCCAAGCCGGCCACTGAACTGGAACTCAGCCGCGCCTTGGTTGAAGGCACGCAGGGCGGGCGCCGCGAGGCCGTGCACGAGGCCGCCACCACCGCTGCCGCGCCGCTGGGCGCGCA
>JANMYI010000113.1:0-6002 GCA_031381955.1 Burkholderiales bacterium | reverse complement strand
GCATAGGGTGCACCCTGTCTGGGGTGGCGCTCTGCCAGATGATCCAGAACGAGTTTTGCCTGGTCAAAGTCAATAACCGCTAGGCTGTTCATCAGCCCCGTCGCGCCCAGATACAAGGTGTATGACTGCAAGCTCGACATCGGCAAACTACGGGTCCGCAACAGCTCCTGCGCCAACACACACTGACTCACGTTCGAGACCACGTGTGGAATCAAACTGTCCTCGCCCGCGAACAGTTGCTGGACGTTCGCGCTGGGCCTGCCCGCCCACAACACCTCGCCGCTGGTGCTATCACACAACTCAACGCTTAGGCGCACCATGTCACCGTTTGTGTAATAGCGGCCTGAGAGTACATATGAGGCCTTCAACATGCGAAGAATCTGGCCCAGTTCAGTATGGCGATTGCGAAATGCGCCCGTCGACAGACGCGACAGCACGCGCAGTCCAGCGTGCCGCGACAAAGCAGCGATGATGTCGTCAGCCATGGCGTGGCCCAACGCGTCTGCCTTGAGATCGGACGGTTCGCTAAGAAACGGAATCACCGCCAGCGTGGGACGCAGATCAGCAGTCACGGCTGGCAATGGCCGTGCCGCGTCGCCAACCACGGTCACCCGAAATGCCCGAAGCGGTTCATCGAGATGCTTGACGTAACGCGGGCCCAGATCCTCAATGTCACCGTGCAGGCCATCGCAAATTTGGTCTTGCACTTGCGCCGAGACCACGATCTCGCCGGGCCCGGCCAGGCTTGCTAGCCGCGCGGCCACATTGACCCCGGCACCATAGATATCCAACTCGTCGACAACCACGTCCGCCTGGTTGATGCCGACGCGCAAGTGAAGGTGGGCGTCGCTCGCGCGCTCGACGTTATAGGGCGTCACCCGGGCCTGAATCGCCAGCGCCGCTTCAACCGCCGATGGCACGCCTTCAAACTCCAACAACATCCCATCCCCCAAACTCTTAACGAGCCGCCCACCATGCTTAGGCAGGACCACGCTGCGCACTTCGGCCACGAAACGCCGCCAGCGGTCGATGACGTCGGCCTCGTTGGCCTGCATCAAACGAACCGACTCCACGACATCCACCACCACGATGGCGCGGCGCGTGCGTTGCAGCTCGGGCCAGACCGTCTCCCCCGTGATGGGCGTGCTCATGCTCGTTCAGCTTGTTGTGTTTGGCATCCTCATTCTGGTGGATGGGGCCAGCGGCCACAAGCTGCACGACGCAGCCACATCACGCAGCCGCACCGCGCAGCGCGCTGTCAGCGCCGCCGCTCAGTGGCCGGTGCCGGCGCTTGCTGTTCGGGCGGCGCAAAGCGCTGTTCGGGGCGCGGCGCGCGCGCATACAAGGGCTGCACTTTGGGCAGGCTGGCCTCGATGTCTCTGATGCGCGTGGGCCCGGTCGGATGGGTGGACAGGAACGCCGGCGGCGCACCCTTGGACGCCGCACCCATCTTGTTCCACAGGCTCACACCGGCCGCGGGGTTGTAGCCGGCGCGGGCGGCCAGCTCCATGCCTACCAGGTCGGCTTCGGTTTCGTCTTCGCGGCCAAATTTCAGTTGCAACAACTGGCCACCCATGTCGGCCGCGGCGCGACCCAAGCCACCCAGGCCGAGGATCGCGGCGCCGATCTCCAAGCCACCACGCGTGGCCATGTTCTTGCCGATGCGTTCGCGCGCGTGTTCGCGCAGCGCATGCGCCATTTCGTGGCCCATGATCATGGCCACTTCATCGTCGTTGAGTTGCAACTGGGCCAGGATGCCGTGAAAGAAGGCGATCTTGCCGCCGGGCATGCAAAAGGCATTGATCTGCTGGCTGCCGATGAGGTTGACCTCCCACTGCCATTCGCGCGCCCGCGGGTTCCATTCCTCGGTGAACGGGATGATGCGTTTGGCAATCGCGCGCAGGCGCAGCACCTGGGGGTGGTTGTCCGGTGCAAGCGCACGTTTTTGTTGCGCGTCGCGTTCGAGTTGCACGTATTGCTGCGCCGCGGCACGCTCGATTTGTTCGGCCGAGACGAATTTGGTGAAGCCTGATTTCGGGCCCACGTCCACGCCCTCTCGGGCCAGCACCGGCGCGGCTAACAAGTGGCTGAACAGGCCGGCGGCCAGCGCCACGCCGAAGCGCCGCCGGGCCTGCCCGCCACGGCTGCACGCGCAGGCGCAATGCGGCGCATGGCGCAGCGTATCGCCGCGGCTGAAACCTGCTGGGTTGTAGCTCGTCTTCATGACTTCGTTTCCTCCAAGGCCACGATCGGCGCGCGCAAGACCCACAGCATGATGAGCGCAGGCAGCGCCAACGCGGTGCTGATGATGAAGAACAAGGGCCATCCTATTGATTCCGCCAGCACGCCGGCCAGCGGCCCCACCCAGACCCGGCCCACCGAGGCAAAGGCGGACAGCAACGCGAACTGGGTGGCGGTAAACCGCTGGTTGCACAGGCTCATCAGGAAGGCCAGGAAGGCCGCGGTGCCCATGCCACCCGAGAGGTTCTCGAACGCGATCACCATCAACAGCCCGCCGTCCACCGGCGTGGCCTGGGCCAGCTTGACGAAGCCCCAGTCGAAGGCCGGCAGCGTCAGCCCCGGCAGCAAGCCCTTGCCGCTGACAGCCAGCCACCAAAAGCCCAGGTTGCTGACCATTTGCAGCACGCCAAACAACAGCAGGGCGCGCCACAGGCCCAGGCGCAACATGAGCAGGCCGCCAAGCAGCGCGCCGGCAATGGTCAGCCACAGCCCGATGATCTTGTTGACCACGCCCACCTCGGCCTGCGCGAAGGCCATGCTCTTGAGCAAAAAGGGCGTCATGAGCGAGCCGGCGAACGCATCACCCAGTTTGTACAGCACGATGAACGCCAGGAAGGCCCAGGCGCCGGGCTGGCTGAAGTAGCTGGCCAGGCCGTTCAACAGCGTTTCAAAGCGCGCCTTGCGCGCGGCCCAGGTGGCTAACGGTAGCGTCAAGCCGATGCCCAGCAGCAGGGTGAGCAGGTCGACCCAGCGCCCGCGCAGCGCCTGGCTCAAGCTGCTGTGGGCCAGCAGCGGGCCCAGCAGCGCGGCGGCAAGCGGGCGGCCAAACCGCTCGGTCAACAGGAAACCGGCCACCACGGCGGCCACCACGGCCAGAAACCCCAACACATCGTTGCGCGCCACGCTGGTGGGTACCACGGCCTGGCTCAGCTTGGGCAAGGCCACGGCGCAGAACACGGCCAGCGCCACCATCAGGCCGGCCATGAAGCGGTACACATCCGGCCAGTTCCAGCCGCCGCCTTGCGCCGGGTCGGCCCAGATGAAGGCGATGCCGCCGGAAAGAATCATCGCCAGCCGGTAGCCCATGACGTTCAGCGATGAGCCCAGGCCACGTTCGGCTGCGGGCAGCAAGTCGGTGCGGTAGGCGTCGATCACCACGTCTTGCGAAGCCGACAGGAACGCCACCGCCACCGCCAGCAGCGCAAAGGCCCGCGTGGCGCTGCTGGGCGAGGTGCCGGCCAGCAGCCACAGCGCGCCGGCCAGGGCGAGCTGCGTGGCCACCACCCAACCGCGGCGCCGGCCGAGCAGCGGCAGCTCGAAACGGTCCATCAACGGCGCCCACAGGAACTTGAAGGTGTAGGGCAGGCCGACGAGGCTGAGGAAACCGATGGTCGCCACGTCCAGCCCTTCGGCGCTCAACCAGGCCTGCATCGCCTGGCCGGTGAGCGCCAGCGGCAAGCCCGAGGCAAAACCCAGGGCAACCACCACCACTAACCGATAGCTGCGCGCGACAAAAGTGAATGCGGGCGCGGCGGCAGCGAGGGTGGACATGCGCGGGATTTTAGGCAGGGCATGTTGTGGCCCACGGCACCCTGCGTGCCACCACACGCCTGTCAAGGAAATGTGGCTCTGCCACTTTCCTTGATCCCCGCGGGGGCGGCCGGCCTCGGCCGGCCTTGGGGCACTCACTGCCCGGCCTTGGCCCCTTGCTGGTAAATGGCCTCGGCCAAGGCCAGCAACTGCTCGCGCGGCAGCGGGCCGACCAGCGCGTAGCCGGTCGCGCCGTCGACCCAATAGAACAGGCTCAGCTCGCCCACACGCTCGAAGCGGAACGCCGCGAGCGTGCCCGCTTCGGGCTTGCGCAAGTACACGGTGACGCGCTGGCCGGCGCTGTTTTGATACATGAGCTGCGCACCCGGCGCCGTGCCATCGGGCAGCAGGCGCCCGCCCACGAGCTGGAAGCCCTGGGCTTGCAGGTTGAAGGTTTTGACCGGCGCGGCCAGGCGCTTGGTGAGCCAGCGCGCGAGGTGTTCTTCCTGCGCCCGGTTCTGCGCTGCGTCGCCCTCGGCCACGTTCACTTCCACCGGGTGGCGCACTTCGGGCACGTACACGGCATGCGCGGCGGCGGCGCGTTGCACCCAGGGCGCAGGCGCCCCGGCAGCAGCCTGCTGGCCAGCATTCAAGCGCGGCCCCAGCCAGGCACCGATCACGCCCCCGGCCAGCAGCAAACCGCAGGCTGCAGCGGCCATGGCCCAGCGCGGCCAACCTGGGCCGTTCGCCGCCCCGTCGCGGCCCAAACCCAACACCTGCCGCTGCAGCGCTTGGGGCAGCGGCTCATGCAGCAACGCGGCAAACTGGTCGCGCAGCTCCTGGCGGTCGGCCTGCCAGGCGCGCACGCGGGCCGCGTCTTCAGGGTGCTCGCGCAGCCAGGCTTCAACGCCGGCGCGTTGCTCGCGCGTGCCTTCGCCATCGAGCCAGGCGCTCAGGGCTTCGTCGCGGGTGGCCGGGTCTTGGGCGTTCATCAGATGACCCGGTGCAGCTTGGGGTGGGCGGCGCTGGCGCCGCCATCGAGCCAGCCGCGCAACTGTGCACGGGCACGGCAAACGCGCGACATCACCGTGCCCACCGGGATGCCCAGCACTTCGGCGCATTCAGCGTAGGTGAGCTGCTCCACGCACACCAGCAGCAGCGGCTCGACTTGCTCTGGGCGCAGCCGCTTCAGCGCGGCCAGCAAATCCAGCCGCAGGCCGACATCGACACCCGGGTCGCCGCCGCGGCGGTCTTGTTCGCTTTGCAGGTCTTCGGGTGCCTGCGCCGACATGCGCGCTTCGCGGCGGCGCCAGTCTTGCCAGGCGTTGTGGGCGATGGAGAGCAACCAGACCACGATGTCGCGGCGCTGGTCGAACTGGTGCCAACGGGTCAGGGCGCGTTCCACAGTGTTTTGAACCAGGTCGTCTGCCTCGCCGGGCTCATGCGCCAACGTGCGCGCGTAGCGGCGCACGCGGGGCAGGGCCGCCAGCAATTGCTGGCGAAAGGCGGCCGGGGCAGGATTCACTGGCAAGGTGTACGTATAAGTGGAGCGCGATATTCCAGCAACTTGCTCACGGCCGGCGCTGCGCGGAGTCGACGTCCACCCGATGCCACCATTCCTGCCAAAACAGCGGCCGACGATAACCCGCCAGCCAGGGGTGCCACATGTCGGCATAGAGCTGGTGCACGTGGAGCTTCATGGGCATCCACACCGCGGCCATGCGCCGCGCCTGGTCGAACAGGGCCTCACGTTCCGGGCCGTCGGGCATCACCGCCATGCGGTCATACAGGGCGTCGAATTCGGCATTCTTGAAGCGCGCCATGTTTTGCCCGCCCGTCATGGGGCCATACATGCGCATCAAACTACCCTGTCCGTCAGACGCGGCCGCTGAAGAACCCACGCGCCACATCATGTACTTGCCCGCGCGCGCCGCCTTCAGGTTTTCGGGCCACTTGGCGGGCACGAACTTGATGCGGATGCCCAGCACCTTCATGTTCTTTTCCCACAGCTCGTCGAGCTGGCGGCTGCGCTGGTCGGGCTGGGTGTTCATTTCCAGCAGCAGCGGGGCACCGCCCGGCAAGTCGCGCCAGCCGTCAGCGTCTTGGTCGGTGTAGCCAAACATGTCGAGCAAGGCCTTGGCGCGGGCCGGGTTGAATTCGCTCATCTCGCTTTTGAAGGCGGCGTCGTAGCCGCTGGTGTGCGGCATGGTCGGCCCCTGCGCCGGAATGGC